>NZ_JCAKNA010000043.1:0-15810 GCF_059515885.1 Acinetobacter sp. FY683
GGCACTGTTGCAAATAGGCTGACATGATAAGCTAAATATCTTATTTATTTCGAGATACAGCAGATGAATCCCTTCCACGGTCGGCACTTTCAAGGTGAAATCATTCTTTGGGCTGTTCGTTGGTATTGTAAATATGGCATCAGCTATCGTGAACTTCAAGAAATGCTCGCTGAACGAGGCATAAATGTGGATCACAGTACAATTTATCGTTGGGTTCAGCGTTATGCTCCAGAAATGGAAAAACGGTTACGCTGGTATTGGCGTAATCCTACAGATTTACATTCATGGCATATGGATGAGACTTATATCAAAGTGAAGGGGCGATGGACTTACCTGTATCGTGCAGTTGATCAATGGGGTCATACGATTGACTTTTACCTTTCCGCTAGACGGAACAGTAAATCAGCCTATAGTTTTCTAGGAAAGATCTTCAATACGGTGAAAAAATGGCAAATTCCACGGGTCATCAATACAGATAAAGCAGCGACCTATGGCCATGCTTTATCACGATTAAAGCGAGAAGGAAAATGTCCAGTAGATATTGAGCACAGGCAGATTAAGTATAAAAATAATGTCATTGAATGTGATCATGGTAAGTTAAAGCGAATCATCAGGGCCACATTAGGATTCAAATCTATGAAGACTGCTTATGCCACAATTAAAGGTATTGAAGTCATGCGTGCACTACGTAGAAATCTGAATCCTGTGCTTGACTTGGAAGTGTCTGTATAGGACATTTCTATTTGGTTATTAGGTAGGACATTTCTACTTGGGAATAACAACACTTGTATATTAATTGAAATATCAACTACTTAATAAAACAAGAAAAATCCCAAAATGCCCAAAAAGCCGATTTTGAAACAATTCGGCTTTTTTATGAGTGGTTTTGATACTTCTCGCCAATAAAATTGATCAAAAATACATCAAAATAGATAAATACATAATCTTTATATGGGTTTAACATCGAAAATCATCCACAATTTCTGCGGATAAAACAGGGACAGTTTTTAGCCGGTCTTGTACGCATATGCTCACAACAATTCCGGCCCTTTGCGGCTGTCCAGGCTCCTGAAATTTTTTTATGATGGATTCATCAGGAACAGGAAGTTCTACACAATAATAAGAACAACGATACGCACAAGGACTGTAAGGTACGACAGGAGTTATACCGAGCGAACCCATACGAAAAACCCCGGCAGGATGCCGGGGTTTTTTATTGCCTATCATTTCTCATTTGCAAAACAAGCATAATCCTCCTAAAATATAGACTATAATCTATATTTTGGTTGTGGTATGTGGACAGTCATTACGACAGATCTATTTAATCAGTGGCTTGAACAGCAAGATGAATCTACACAAGAGAAGGTCCTAGCTGCCCTGGTCGTTCTACAGCAGCAGGGACCGAGTTTAGGCCGCCCTTTAGTAGATACTGTGTATGAGTCTAAATTTACCAATATGAAAGAACTGCGCGTTCAACACCGCGGTAGACCCTTAAGAGCTTTCTTCGCATTTGATCCCTTACGACAGGCTATTGTTCTATGTATTGCTGATAAAGGCGGTAAAAAGCGTTTTTATAAAGACATGCTGGATATTGCAGATGAACAATACCAACTTCATCTCACCACCCTAGGAGATAAATCTAATGGCTAAGACTCTGCAAGAATTGTTAGCTAGCCGCTCTCCAGAGAGCCAAGCCCGTATTCAAAAAATGGCAGATGAATTACTGCTAGAAAATCAGCTTCATCTTATTCGTGAAGAACTCGAAATTTCTCAAAAAGAGCTTGCTGAAACTTTGGGAATAAAACAACCATCGCTTTCAGCAATAGAAAATCGTGGCAATGATCTTAAGATTTCAACCATGAAAAAGTATGTTGAGGCAATGGGAGGGAAGCTCCGTATTGATGTAGAGCTTCCAACAGGAAAACATATAGGATTCAATGTTTAACAATAAAAATGGGAGCTAAAGGCTCCCATTTTTAGATTCGTATAACGCGTATTACGTTAATTTTAGGAAAATTTAAGAATAAAAATTTGAAAGAACCAGTTCATTCACAATTAAGATCATAACAATATATAACTAATTTTTACGTCAATATATTTTCTAGTTCTCTTTTATATTCCAAATATTCACTATTATTAGATTCTATGCTGAGTACAAAATTTACTTTACCTAATAACGAATAAATATAATTCGGATCTTTAATTCGTTTTTTAGAAACGTGCGAAACAATTCCAAATTTTCTTATGTAGTACAAATCTTTAGATAGTTCTCTTTTATATTTTTTGGGAACAAAAAGCATGCTATTTTTAATCTGTATACCTGTAATAATATTTTGATTAGCATTTATTTTTAATTTAGTTTTTTTACTATTTACCTTAAAGCCATATTTCTTGATCAAATGGATAACAAAATTTTTAAAATTTAAGGTAACTTCTGCTCCAGAAAAAACCATATCATCTGCGTATCTAGAATAAATTATATTGTTCTGAGTGGCATAATTTAATAGTCTTTTATCCAAAGCAAAAAAAACTAAATTTGATAAAGCTGGGCTTGTAGGAGCACCTTGACCTAGACAGTCTTGATAGCAACATAATTTTGCTAAATAAAAAGAAATTTTCTTAGAATAACCTAACTTATTGAAATAATTAACTATCCAAGATAAAGGAATTGATGGAAAAAAATTCTTAATATCTAATTGTAGAAAAACATTAGAATTCTTATGAAGATTTGCATTAGACTTAATTGATCTTTTTTTCACAAATCCATGAGCTGATTTATGTATATAGCCTTGTTTTAATATATTTTTATAAATCCATGTTTGAACTAATTTTAAAGATTTAAATGGAGTTGTAATAGTTCTATTTTTACCGTTTTTTTGGGCTATTTCGAAGGATCTATAAAACTTTTCAGAGCAAAATATCATAGAATACAATGTTGGTACATTGATACCGACTAACTTAGATAAATGTTCTATCTCAAATATAACAGGAACATTATTCTTACTAAGATTTTGGATAATATCTCTATATTCTTCAATATATTCATCTTTAATACCAATATCTTCGAAATACTCGACCCATTGATGAATAATTTTACTATTTGTCATATTAGACCTGTAAGGATTACCTTAAATTACTTGCTTTGTAAGAAAAGAAGTTTCTTTTGATTACGATCAAAAGAAATCTTATTTTCTTACCTCGAATCAGCGGTAGCTGTTCGGCCCTTACTATTCAATTTTTTCATTGAATAGTAAGGTCAAGGTCAAAGACCCGTAAACGTTAGAAGCGACTCGCTCCAAAATACTAATCCTTACAGGTTTTTGAATTATAAGCCATAGATATTTAAAGTAAACTTCTTTTAGGAATATAAAAATCACTAGGAAGTATCTTCTTTTCTGATAAAAAATTTTTAGGAATTTTATTTTTATTTTTCTTCTCATGATCTATCAATAGAAGAATATACTCGATACCTTTATCTAAAAGACGAACAAATAGCCCATCCACTTCTATATATTTTTCTTTCTCGAGTTCAAAAATCAAATTAAAAAAGATGTTAGAAGCAACTCCTATCCTCTTATTTGCTGTATAAGCCTGCAAAGTGTGATTAGATGCCGTTAATAAAATTTTTAGTAATTCATTTTTTAATTGGACATTCTTCATCATCATGCATCATCCATAGCTCTGTGTAATAGGACATCACGTACTGTATAATTAGAGTAATATTTCCACCAAAAAATAGGAAATACATTGTTAGGAGTATTTTTACTTTCTATAGATAAAGCAACTTGTAATTCCCCATATCCAAGGCTAGGAAGTGCTCTATAATTATGGGATTGCGATAATTTTCCCTCTATTGTTCTCATCATATCTTTTTTATTTTCTACCTGATTTTGATCATATATTTTTTCTAAAATATTATCTAAAACAACATAACTACATGAAAAATCTATATTATTATTTTTTACATTTTCATCACCAGTCTTACTAGAAATTAAAACTTTAACTAGTACATTAGGTATAGGTAAGTTAGATTCACTAAATAACTCTTTAATTCTCTTAACTCTATTAATTACTGTTTCGCCAGTACCAACAAAATTATCCACTAATATGATAGTGATACTTTGATCTCCCTTAGTTTTTCTAAACTCCTTATAAGCTTTTGGAGTTTGATCATAACGGTTAACAGATCTATATCCTGTCCATTCTAACTTTGATAACTCACCTTTTAAGTCATAAAGTACGCTTTGCCCACTATCAGCTGTTGAATCTGCTGACATAGCAGTAATAAAAGTTAATTCTGGTTCAACTCCACAGGTGGCAATATCTAGTGCTAAATTACTTATACCGTCATTATATTCCTGAATAGTTATATGCCTAAGATTGTCTAAAATATCAATAATTAGTTGAGCTTGTTCCTCAGTTTCACAATCTTCAAATAACAGTGTACCTAAAGCAGTCGTTTTAGGCTTTAACCAAGGATACTTAAATGCTAATTGAAAAATTTTTTCAAAAGCTTTCTTTGGCATATTGCCCATTTACGAAATTTTCCGCCTATTTTTTAGTATCTTATAATATATTAGACTCTTATATTACAACCTAGAAATTTTCTACATATTTTTTAATACCTTATATCTAAAAAATTTTATATTTAACATAAAATCTCTTATGCGAATCCAAAATGTAAGCCCAAAATAGAAATGTCCGGTTTCTCCAAAGTAAAAATGTCCGCTTTTAGAATATGCACTTTTGCAATTTCCTTAGCGGACGGTTTGATATGTTGGTGTCTATGTCGGATAAAGAACTTAAACGATTGTCGGTCTTGCAGGAAATCTGTGATCAACGCATAACTCAATCCAAGGCTGCTCAGCTACTTCATATCTCAGAACGTCAGATCAGACGCTTACTGCAGAAATACAAAGCTCAAGGTCCCGCTGCATTAGCCCATGCCGGTCGTGGCCAAATCAGCAATTCCAAACTTCCTGAAGAAGTCAGACTCAAGTGCCTTAATATTGTTTCTGACCAACTCCATGGTTTTGGACCCACTTTAGCGCATGAAAAGCTCACCACCGTACATGGATTCGATCTTTCAGTGGAAACCCTGCGTTCTTGGATGATTGCAGCTGACTTATGGATTCCTCGATCCAAGCGCCTGAAACGCCCATATCAGCCTCGTTACAACCGGGATTGCTTTGGTGAGCTGATCCAGATCGACGGTTCACACCATGACTGGTTTGAAGGACGAGCACCTAAATGCTGTCTACTGGTGTTTATCGATGATGCGACAGGAAAATTGCAGCATTTACGCTTCTGTGCGTCAGAGTCAGCCTTTGACTATATGATTTCGACACGTTTGTATGTTGAACAGCATGGTAAGCCATTGGCATTTTACAGTGACAAACATTCAGTTTTTAGGGTGAATCAAAGCAGTAAGAAAGACACCAAGATTACCCAATTTGGACGTGTCCTGAGCACTCTCAATATCGATATCATTTTCGCTAACTCCCCTCAAGCCAAAGGCCGTGTAGAACGCGCCAATAGAACGCTTCAGGACCGTCTGATCAAAGAGATGCGTCTGGAAGGCATCAGTTCGATTGCAGATGCCAATAAGTGGTTGCCCTGCTTTATTGAGCAATTTAATCGTAAATTTGCCAAGATGGCCTTTAATCCTAAGGATCTACACCGGACTGTCACTGAAACAGCTGAAGAATTAGATGATATTTTTACCTGGCGTGAACCTCGCAGAGTTACAAACAGCCTGACGATTACATATGATAAATGCGTATATCTCCTGGAGAATACAGAAGAAAATCAGAGGCTGATCGGCAAGTATATTGAGTTTCTGGAATACCCGGATGGTACAGTTGCAATTGAATATCAGGGAAGAAAAATCAATTACAGCATCTTCGATAAATTAAGTCAGCTGAACCAGCGAGAGATTGTTGAGAATAAACGGTTAGGTGCCGTTCTCAGTCATATTCAACAACAGCACGAAGAATTAGAACAACAAAACAAACGTAATCGTTCTCAAAAGATGCCAAGCAGACGTGCACAGAAAACAGTAATCAAAGAACGAAATCTGAATCCTGTGCTTGACTTGGAAGTGTCTGTATAGGACATTTCTATTTGGTTATTAGGTAGGACATTTCTACTTGGGAATAACACAAAATGTTAGAACCCATTTAAAGTGTCTATATTCTCACCAATAAAAATGTCTGGTTTATGATGGTTTTTATCAGCATGGACTGGATATAAAATATAGATGCTGATCACTATGTCTGATAAAGAAATTCAACGTCTTGCAGTTCTGCAAGACGTTAGAGATCATCGTATTACCCAGGTCCGTGCTGCTGAAATCCTGAATCTTTCCACCCGTCAAATTACCCGGTTATTGCAGAAGCTCAATCAAGATGGTGTCTCAGGTATGGCACATGCCAGTCGTGGTCAACCGGGTCATCGTCGCCATGACGTCCTGTTAAAATCAAAGTGCCTTTCCATTATTTCTGACCAACTGCATGGTTTCGGACCCACTTTAGCGTATGAAAAGCTCACCACCATGCGTGGATTCGATTTTTCAGTAGAAACCCTACGTTTCATGATTGCGGCTGACTTGCAGATTTCACGATCCAAATGCCTGAAACGCCCATATCAGCTACGCTATAATAGTGAGTGCTTTTTTGAGCTAATTCGTATCATGACTGCTTTGAAGGTCAAACCGCTAAATGCTGCTGCTAAATTTCTAAGATAGTGGGAACCCCTCCACCCTGACTATTGTCATATTGATCTTAAGGAGAGACGTGGTGATACAGTTTTGATATAAAATTTTAGTTTTGCAACGACAAGATGAATTTTTCAATCATTTGTCTTTCTGATTCAGGTAATGCTTGAATAGATTTTGTAATTGGATCGCTACTTAAATGAGTATATTGATCTACACATCCTAATAAATAATCAGCAGATATATTCAGTACAACAACTAACTTATAAAAATTTTCTAACGATGGTTTACGAGAACCAGCCTCAAAATGTGCAATTGATGTAGATGGTATGCCTGATTTTTCCGCCAATTCATGCTGTGTCATTTTTCTCATTTTTCTGATTTCTTTTAGTCTTAGACAAAACAAATCAACATCCATTTCAAGCATCATAATAAAACACCATAATTCGACAATAATAACTTGACTAAATAGGCAAGTTTACATATAAATATTAGTAGTATTTTATTGTCTATTTCGACAAAAAACATCTTTTTAAAATCAAGGAGGGAAATTAGATGATCAATATTGTATGTGCATGAGTGACCTATCTAGACAATAGGACACCCATGCTTTTCATTCCAAACTAAGGAAATGAAAGATTGTAAAATTTCGACGTTTTACCTTTGCATTCTTTCATAACAAATAATTTAAGTAAATTTTTCTTTTAAGAAAAATCTATTCACTTAAAGGCTCGATTATGAATAATTCCTCTCATGTAGTTCTTAAATCAATTAGATCTGAAATCCGCAATCTTAATGTACGGACCATTTCAAAAATAGTTGCTTCTAAAATTATCGAAACTACGGCCCTGCAATTACTATTTGAACCAGGCTTTTGCAAACAGCTTAACGTTGCACGCCATCTCACGACATATGAAGCTGTTGCATATTTTGTTGATAATCAATTTTTTGAAGAATATGGATTTCAGCAAGTATCTTTAATTAGTTTACAGAATATATATGATCAATTTTTAACCAATTTCTATGATCATCTGACGAACACGCCTTATTATCATATGTGATAGATGGCTCTTAACCTTAATTAAGTCCTCACATAAAAATGAGTGCGGACTTAATTCATGGCTATAAATTGTGTTCTATAGCAACGCAAGTTGCTAAAAAATGGAAAACTTGGCAAAACTTAAACTCAGTATTACAAATATCTGCAAAAAAACCATCACTTTAATTCTTTTTATTGGTTTTATTCCACGTTACTTACCGGGAGAACAACCATTGTATTTTTGACATCTTTTATGGTGTTTTTTGATCAATAAATTGTTTAGCCATATTGCTGAAAAGGGAAACAAAAAAACTCTGATTGCGGAACAACCCATAGTTGGTAAAGTTTTCTATTCAGAAAACTTTTCAATTTACTCAATGAAGACCATAAAAAAACGTGGACCCTAAATCCGTCCTGTTCATGGGACTGATAGAACAAATTTTAAAATACTTTTTTTCAGGTAATGTGAAAAAGAAATATTTCTTATATTGAAGGCATACTCATGAATCCACTTTCACAACCTATAAATAGATCTAGACTTTTAGCTAAAACTTCATGGAAAGCGGCTCAGCAGCTTGGGCTAAAACCAGAACAATTTGTAAGAATTCTGCATCTTGAATGCGTTGATATGGTTTTATCTGATTCAAGTCTAATGCTAGATCCTAACTCTAAACAAGTAGAAATAGCATTAATCCTCATTCGGATTTACAAGGCTCTATATCATCTGAATGGTGGTGATATCAAGTGGATGCACCATTTTCTCAACTCGCCCAATCTATTGACTGGAGGAATTCCTATAGAACAACTGGAAAGTATGAGTGGGCTGCTTTCCGTACTCAATACTGTAGAATCTCTTCAGTATAAGGTTTAGATACCTCAATTCCTATAAAGCTAGCGGTCCATAAAAATATCTTCAGGAGGTACTTTTGAACAAAAAAATTATAGCTATAAAGTGATGTGATCCGAAGAAACACTCAAATATGTGGGTTATTACCTTGAGCAGCCTTCCCTTTTATATGTCGAAGCAGATCTAATGGAGGCATTAAAAGGAATTACAAAAGTCGTGAATACGTATAATTCTAAAGCTTCAAAGTTTCCTTAAGAAGCAGCTTTATTGCAGGATCTAAATCTTTCTAATACACATTCGGAGCTACTTGGTATGCAGCTACTCAAGCCCCGAGAAAACAAATTTTTGCGAGTCGTTCCTTTGGTCAAAGGATTTACCATATGGACGCTCTGAAAGAAGCAATGGCGTTCTATGTACAAGATGCGGTATCTCGGCTAAGAGGTGAAAGATTGTTGTGTGGTTACATGATTGGTTTCGTACAATCCAGTTAATACAGATAAATATTTCCATATTACAGTAAGTCTGCAGCGCTCACTTTGCCAGAGCCAACCGACAATGTATTAACGCTGTGCAAGATCGCCACTGAGATGATAGATGACTTATATCAGAAAGATATTGGCTTCAAGAAGTGTGGCGTGATACTGACTTGTCTTGAGCCTAAAGCCAAGCATACTTATGATTTGTTCACAGATATGAAGCGGGTTGGTTTAGACAATATCTTCATGGATTATGGTAGGTTCGGCAAAGCCAAGCTTTCACTCGGTACAAGTATGTTACCGAACAGAGCCTGGAATATGTCTAGAATTAAGCTGACACAGAATTATTTCAGTTGGGATCAATTGCTTTGTGTGAAGCAATTTTTATTGATTACTTCACACCATAATTTATTTTTTCTTCTTGAAAAACTCTTTTAAAGTTTCCTCAGTAATACCCACAAAATTGTTTATTTTTAGAAAGTCTAGTATTTCTCCGGTTGTTGCACCAAGACCAAAGAGTTGAAGTAAAGTTTTCTTATGCTGAGTAAGCAATTGATTCCGTGTAATGGTCTTTTCATTCAATTCTTTTATATAACAAAGAAGAATGTTTTCAAAGTTTTTAGAATCATTTTTGCTATATATTTTTTGATTCTTCTCAACAAGTTTTGAATGCTTTTCTTCTTTTTGAACTTTATCTTCAAAAGAATTATCTGTTGAAAATTTAAGACTTTTGTCATCCTGATTTTCACTATCGAATTTTAAAATACTCTGATCTTGCATTAAATTTTTTTCCTGAAAATAAATTTACAAGATCATTATTCGAAATATCTACTTTGAGAAAAATGGCAAAATATGACCCTTTTTTGATTTTTAAATTACTGAAAAATGTAACTTTTTGTGCTAAGAAAAAAAAGAAAAAACAAGTATGATTTTCATAATCTTCAGCTCATTCATTCACCGCTAAAAATATACAGGATGGGACGATGTATATCACATCGTCCAGATTCACAAATCTCGAGCTCGCTCCGCTCGGTCTCAATTTGCATACAGTAGAAAAAATGAAAGACAAAGCATTAAGAAAAAAACAAATCATTATTCGCATTACAGAAGATGAATATCAACAGATGAAGAATGCCTATGAGACGTTGCATATGAGTCAATCGGACTATATACGCTTGAAAATTTTCACTGATGCTCAACCCAAGTTTTTAGATCAACGAAACATTCATGCTGTGAGAGTCCTCGGAATTATGCTGACAAAAATTTTGGAAAAACTCAAAGATACACGACTCATTTTGAATGAATTAGAGGAAATAGAACAGCTCATCACTGAGATCAAAATGACTGTACGTAAACTCAATGATAGATTGGATAAAGTATGATTATTAAAGTCATTCCGAATATGATCGGGTCTTCAGTAGAAGAACGGGTGACTGGATTATCGGATTATATTCACCATCCGAAGCAGACACGTGCTCACCATTTGTCTGAATATATTCATCAGCTTCATCCTGGTTTTGATGAAAATTTACTCTCTGAAAAATGTGTCTATTCAAACTCGAGAAATTTTTTAGATGATGATCCTCACTATCAAAAAATAGAAATGTCACAAACGGCCAGTTTGAACTCTCGTGTGATTGACCCAATCGTACATATGGTCGGAAGTTTTAAAAAACTTGAAGTTCCAACCACTGAACAATTAGAAGAACAAATTGATATTTTGGTGAAGCATCTGGGTGCAGAAGAACTGCAAATGCAATATGCAATGCATATAGATACAGACAACGTGCACTTTCATTTAATCGTCAATAAAGTTCATCCCTACAAAAAAAATAAACACAGTGAAAATGAAGCTATCGATTTAGGAGGTGGTTGGATTTATAATGCTGTACATCGAGCTGCTGCAGAAATTGAAGCCAAACAGGGCTGGGAACCAGAGCCTAATCCAATGTTTATCTATAAGCATGACACGGGACAATGTGAAAAAAATCCAGATTATTTACCTCAGCCTGATGCTGAAAAAAT
The DNA here is from genome assembly GCF_059515885.1 of Acinetobacter sp. FY683. Lineage (NCBI taxonomy): Bacteria > Pseudomonadati > Pseudomonadota > Gammaproteobacteria > Moraxellales > Moraxellaceae > Acinetobacter > Acinetobacter sp. FY683. Next base: position 11,103 of record NZ_JCAKNA010000043.1, read on the forward strand.
TTATTCAAAAATTAGAGATCAAGAATATCGACATCAACAAAAAAGTCGAATAAGTAGTGAAATCGCAGAGTCAACAAACTATCAATACGATATTGAACGTGATATTCAGCAGGTAATGAGCAGTGCTAAAAACTGGCAAGACTGGCACCAACGATTAGCCAAAATTGGAATTTTGTATGAAAAAAAACGCAGTGGTAGTATTTTTAAAATTCAGACAAATGAAAAACGAACACTCACCTTTAAAGCCTCTTTATTTTGTAATAAACAAGTCACTCTAAAAAGCTTAGAAAAACAATGGGGGGATTTTACTCATCATGATGTCGATCACAAAATAATTCCTCTGATCAAATTAAGCAATACTGTTCAGCACGTGCAATTAGCAAAAGCAACGCTACATTCTTACCATTTATTTAAAAATGAAGATTTTCTAGTTAAAGATCTTCATGACGTTTATCTAAAACTAAAAGTAGAAAAAGATTCAATCAGTAAAAATCGTAAAAATGAATATCAAGAAATTGTATTTGAAAATGAAATTTATAAGCACAATAAAAATTATTTTTTAAAACAATGGCAGCAGAAATTTCCAGAGCAATCATCTGATGTCATTTCTACTCTGCTGCATTACCAGCACTATGCTGATCAAATAAATTCAAGAGTATTACAAAGAGAAGAATATAACGATCAACATAAAAGCTTGAGTAAAGAGACATCTGAAGCACTACAAAAAAACTTTTCACTTTCTCCAAATTTTGATTCCTCGAAAATAACGTCTTACGCAGATTTTTTAAAACTTTTTCCCCTCTCACATCACTTGCTTATGCAACAACAATTTTTATTTGATCAGCGTCAATCTAAAAATTTTATTTGCCAAGATAACCCTAAGATTGAAAAAGCAAAAATCCTCTTTGATCAGAATGAACCGATAGCCATTCAAAATAGATATGGGATCCTAGTGTTCAGTAATTATTCCGTGACCCGACTACAACAATGTATAAAAGCACTTGATTCTAAAAAGAAAGGAACGCTCAGGGGTACGTCGGAATTTAAAGAATTGTTCCACGCCACTGTAAAAGATCTCAAAGAAAAAGAACAGATTATCGACACAAACCATGAGAGAGTATTACCAAGTTTCGAACGTCTTTCTCAAAACAATATCGAGTCGTGTTTTACTGAACTCTTTAAAAAATTTAGATCCACGCACACAAATCAAAGTACAGCCATTATTAAAACTTGTTTGCTCTTAAATTGTTGCGGTTTACCAATGGAGTCACTGCAATCAACATTAAAAAAATGTGTTGATGAAAAGAAATTGCCTGATATTAATAAGCAAGATCAGGATCTCCTCATGCTTAGGATCCAAAATCTGATTTATACTCAGCATAAAGAACTAAATAAGCAATATTTCAATTCATCTGAGATTGAACAATGTTGGCAACTTTATTTTAATCTACATATTTCTCCACTCAAGCAGCCAAAAGAACAGAAGCACAACTCTCAGTCTTCATCTTCAACACTAGAATTAGAGCTCGTGCCTAAGGTTGAGAAAAAAAGAACAATCAAACTTCCTGAAAATTTAGCTGAATCTGAGTTTGAGCAAATGCTGCAATACTTTGAATACACTCGAAGACTCAAGCTTCAGAAAAAACAAGAAGGAGAACGCTTGAATACATTAGAATCTTCAAAGAAAATGTCTATACCTCATCAGCAATCCCAAATGACATCTCTTTTTAGAAAAGACTATGTAATCGAATACAAATTTGGACAAAAATTTTATCTGGACCAAAAAAAAGTTGCATTTTTTGAAACGGAAAACACATCAGAAATTACAGTTGTTAGTCATCAACATGAGTATATCCGTGATGCCTTATTCCTAGCGAGAGCAAAGTTTGGTGTTGTTTTAGTTTTTGGAACAGATGAGTTTAAAAAGCAAGTACAACAAATTGCTGATTCAGAGGATATCAAAATTAAATTTGAAACTACCCTTCAGCAAAAAGTGAATACGTCAATTGAAAATAGTCCAGCTGTTGATTCGGCTGCTAAAAATGACAGTGCTTCACCAAAATCTCCAATGAAAGGATTAAGTTTAGAACCTAAAGATCCTAGTATATTAAATAAGGAAGATAGAGCTGATAATTTCTATAAAAATCAATCGGAGCAATCAAGTGGCAGTCGCAAAGAGTCCACGCCAGAAAATAGTTACGATTACGGACCTAGTTTTTAAGACAATTGCCTAATCAGTTTTTTATGAAATTTGGATTATGGTTTATAAAAATAGCCTAAGAATTATACTTAGGCTATCTCATAAGAAAACTCAGGAAAATGCTTAAGAAATTCGATATTAAATGGATGAACCGTACCGGGTTTGTCGGAGACCAAGCTTTCTGAGAGAATGTCCCGATGAAAAAAGTAAAATATACCCCTGAAATCAGAGAAAGAGCTGTTCAATTATTGATTGAATCCGAGAAAGATTATCCATCGAATTGGGCTGCGATCACCGCTATTGCTCCCTGAGCAGTATACTGCGCAAGGGTTGTACTCCTGAAACACTACGTGTTTGGTATCAAAAATATTTAGATAAACAAAATCCAGTTAAAGTACAGCAGCTTTCAGACCAAGAACGTATCAAACAACTGGAACGCGAAAATAAAGAACTGCAACGCGCCAATGAAATTCTACGTAAAGCAGCCGCTTTTTTCGCCCAGGCGGAGCTCGACCGCCCACACAAATAATGGTGGATTTTATCCATAACAATAAGGCGTTATATGGTGTTGAGGCGATTTGTAGAATTTTACCGATCGCACCTTCAACCTATTACCGGACTCTAGATCTCTGTGAAAATCCAGAACATCGAGCAAAGGGCACTGTTGCAAATAGAGATTTGAGTCGATGATGTTCCCTTTAAAAAGTACTTAGAGACCGAAAACCCTGTTGATTAGACACACTTCACCCTGAGGCTGACCATAATAAAATGACGATGCTTGTCCTTTACGTAGTGCACGCATGACTTCAATACCTTTAATTGTGGCATAAGCCGTCTTCATAGATTTGAATCCTAATGTGGCCCTGATGATCCGCTTTAGCTTGCCATGATCACATTCAATCACGTTATTTTTATACTTAATCTGCCTGTGCTCAAGGTCTGGTGGACATTTACCTTCCCGTTTTAACCGTGATAAAGCACGTCCATATGTGGGTGCTTTATCCGTGTTGATCACTTGTGGAATTTGCCACTTCTTCACATTATTTAAAATTTTTCCAAGAAAACAATATGCTGATTTGGTATTACGTCTAGAAGAAAGATAAAAATCAATGGTATCGCCACGTTGATCGACTGCACGATACAGATAAGACCATCGTCCATTCACTTTTACATAGGTTTCATCAATATGCCACGAGCTCAGATCTGTAGGATTACGCCAATACCAGCGTAAACGTTTTTCTATTTCAGGAGCATAACGTTGAACCCAACGGTAAATAGTCGTGTGATCAACATTCACACCCCGTTCGGCCAGCATTTCCTGCAGTTCACGATAGCTAATGCCATATTTACAATACCAGCGCACAGCCCAAAGAATGATTTCGCCCTGAAAATGCCGACCATGGAAAGGATTCATATGCTGCACCTTTAGCTAAAACAGTCTTCAGCTTACCATTCGTGGTTATTTGCAACAGTGCCCTTAGAACTAAATAAATTATAACAGCCATAAAAATTTAATCACATGCAGAAAGTAGCCGTTTCCGCTTCTTTGCGACTTCACATGACGCAAGCCGTCTTATTGTCAACGGCATTCTAAAATTGACCCCTTTTACCTTACAAATGGCAAAGTAAAATTGACCCCTGAAATCAGAGAAAGAGCGGTTCAATTACTAATTGAATCTGAAAAAGATGGCACTGTTGCAAATAGTGATTTGAGTCGATGATGTTCCCTTTAAAAAGTGCTTAGAGACCGAAAACCCTGTTGATTAGACACACTTCACCCTGAGGCTGACCATAATAAAATGACGATGCTTGTCCTTTACGTAGTGCACGCATGACTTCAATACCTTTAATTGTGGCATAAGCAGTCTTCATAGATTTGAATCCTAATGTGGCCCTGATGATTCGCTTTAACTTACCATGATCACATTCAATGACATTATTTTTATACTTAATCTGCCTGTGCTCAATATCTACTGGACATTTTCCTTCTCGCTTTAATCGTGATAAAGCATGGCCATAGGTCGCTGCTTTATCTGTATTGATGACCCGTGGAATTTGCCATTTTTTCACCGTATTGAAGATCTTTCCTAGAAAACTATAGGCTGATTTACTGTTCCGTCTAGCGGAAAGGTAAAAGTCAATCGTATGACCCCATTGATCAACTGCACGATACAGGTAAGTCCATCGCCCCTTCACTTTGATATAAGTCTCATCCATATGCCATGAATGTAAATCTGTAGGATTACGCCAATACCAGCGTAACCGTTTTTCCATTTCTGGAGCATAACGCTGAACCCAACGATAAATTGTACTGTGATCCACATTTATGCCTCGTTCAGCGAGCATTTCTTGAAGTTCACGATAGCTGATGCCATATTTACAATACCAACGAACAGCCCAAAGAATGATTTCACCTTGAAAGTGCCGACCGTGGAAGGGATTCATCTGCTGTATCTCGAAATAAATAAGATATTTAGCTTATCATGTCAGCCTATTTGCAACAGTGCC
>NZ_JCAKNA010000044.1:0-14811 GCF_059515885.1 Acinetobacter sp. FY683
CATTGGCTTGAAATCACTTATTTTAATTCCACTTTAAACATATAAGTCATTGTTTTATAAGGTTGTAGATTCGTTACAATTTTCCACTCAGAAGTTTCTGGAGTGTTAAAACCTATCTTTTAGGGGGGGGATTTGTACACCATTGGCTTAAAATCACTTATTTTAATTCCACTTTAAACACATAAGTCATTGTTTTATAATATTATATCTTCGTTACAATTTTCCACTCAAAAGTTTCTGGAGTGTTAAAACCTATCTTTTAGGGGGTCTTTTTCTACACCTTTAGCTTAAAATTACTTACTTTAATTTCACTTTAAATATATAAGTTATTGTTTTTTTTATAACTTTGATTACTTACTCAATTTTCCACTCAAAAGTTTTTGGACTGTTAAGACCTATCTTTTAGAGATGATTTACATCAGTAGCTCTAGTCTTTTTATTGGCTTCGTATAAGAAATTTTATGTTAAGTAGAGGCTAAAAATGCCCTTGATTAAGGGCATTTCGTATAAGCTGTATTATGTTAATTTTAAAAAATTGACTAGCTAATTCAGCACACATCAAACATATTCATTTCTAACTTTTTTAGAATAATGATTAAATAAGATATACACCATCATCAGACCTAGAATAGAAATTGCTGTAGTGACTACAGCAATGTTTAACCATTGTTGAGATTGAGATACAAGCGAGGCACTAAAAGGAGGTATTAGAAATTGTGCAAGAGCAGAGATCTGAAGAACAAGTCCTACACTAGCTGCTGCTGCATTTACGCGGGGTGCAAAATCTAAAGTGATGGCAAATACAGTCGTAGGAATAATACCACCAAGTAAAGAAAATAAAATTGCACTTAAATATTGCAACTCAAAAGCTAACCAATTAGTCATAGCAAAAGTTAAAATACTAGTTACAAGCATACTTATTAAACCGAAATTTAATAAGCGTGAAGGTAAAATACCCCGTTGAAGTAAAGCCCCTGCACCAAAAGTTCCTACTAAATTAGCAACAACTACAATCGAAGTAAGCATTCCTGCCGTTCTAAGGGCTATATTTTCAGATACATACATACTTGGCAAAAAGCCTACAACAGTAATCCATTGACTGGTATAACAAGAAAATATTACAGCTAAACACAGAATTGGAGGGTGAGTAATCGTAACTTTCACAATTTCCCAAAAAGAAGATTGTTGAACCATATCTTTTGTATGGTTTGAATCTATTTTTAAGAAAATTTGAATCATGACAGCAACAAAGATACTGATTAAACCTAAAATTGCCCAGACTTCTTGCCATAATAACCACTCTAATAAAATTGGAATAGTGAATACAGCTAAACTAACTCCTACTCCCATATATGAGCTCCAAAGTCCTAACTTAAAATTAAGTGTTTCTGGTTGACTAATACGTTTCAATATTGCTGGTGCACAGATAGAAATTGTAAGAAATCCAATACCTTCACCAAATCTAAAAAGGTATAGCGATATAACGTTATCAATATAAAATCCAGCTAAGCTACTCACTCCTAAAATCGTTACTCCAAAAACAAGACAGCGTTTTAGTCCAACTTTTTCTGAAAGTGCGCCGATACTAAAGGCAAAAAGCATTCCTGCCCCTTGAACTAATGAAAGAGAAAGAGCTGCTTGTGTAAAACTTAAATTTAGTTCTTTCTGCAAAATTGGAATAATAGGAGATAATTTTCCGACATTAAGAGCTGCTAGATATCCAGCTAAAATAATCCAAATATCTTGTTTTGAAATCTTAGACATCGTTCGTTATCAACCTATAAACTATGGAACTCCATAGTTTATATAGGAAATAATTCAAAATTATAAGACTAATTTTCGGGAGTATTACCTAAGCAAATGACTTTGCAGCAAGGTTATTAATACGATTAGAATTAATCATTAAAGAAGCTAAAGAACTCGTCAAAGACAGTAATATCAAAGAAGATCTTTTTATCCAAAAAATGGAAAATATTTTCTGAGTCTGAAATTAATCAATAACTTACCGCCTGAAAGATATAGGGATTATATAACTTTACTACTAGCTAAGTGATTAGCTTTATTTAGGAAATTAGAAAAAGCCGGAGTGATCTGGCTTTTTAATTTTTATCAATTATTTAACATAAAATCTCTTATCTGAAATTTATAAAAATTGAATTTTCCACTAATTTCACTCCCATTTAACATAATGGCCATTATCCGAAGTACTCTTTTAATATTTTCGTAATATCAATAAGTTAAAGTTGCTTTCAAAATAAAAAATGCAGTGATGAGCCGACTTGGAAACAAGTCGGCTTTTTTATAAACACTTTTGATATTTCCTGCCAATAAATTTGATTGTTTTTTGACCAAATCAGGCGTTTCACCTGTGTTATCAATTCATCCAGTGCTTAAATTATCCCCAATTTCTGCGGACAAATCTTGGGATAATTTAAATGTGTTGTACGCCTAGGCGTACAGTGATTTAGGGATTTTGCCAATATACCCATGGAACACAATTTCTTATCATGAATATATAGAGAGCAGGATGCTCCATAAAATAAAAATAAACCAAAGAACAAGGAAATGTTAAAGGTACGACAGGAGTTATACCTAAAGCATCAAATATGTAAAAAAGCCCAACAGGATGTTGGGCTTTTTTATTGCCTAAATTAATGCAGATCAGTAGTTAATTCACATTGGTTAATAAGCTTAATCAATGCATTTTGCACATACTCTTCAAACTCAATATCTTGTTCTTTCGTTATTTTTTCAATTTTTTTAAGAACGTCATTATCTAATTCAAATTCTATTTTATCTGATGTTTCCATTAGTAAATCATAGTTATTTTCGACCATCTTTTTAAAAGTTTCTTTTAGATCATTTGTTGATGGGACGTTGAAAGATAAGCGTAGTGAACTATTGATAATTTCAACATGGGTATAGCCGATATATTCGGTACTTTTTCCTACAAATTCTAAGTGTTTCATAAAAAACCTTAAATAATATAGTCAATAGCTCTCTAGTAAGAGCTATATAAATTAAGCCAGACTTTCTTTTACAAATTTTGGATCAACAATAAATAACCGAATAAGCGATGTGGCTGCGCCTGATGGTCTTCTCACACCTTGTTCCCATGATTCAAGGGTACGTCTTGATACGCCAAGAATCTTGGCAAACTGATCTTGTGTTAGTTGCGCCTTTCTACGAGCTAGTGCCACATCTGTCTCAGTGATGACTGTTCGCTTCGCTGCATTATTGGCAAGCATGTCGTCGATGCCTTGTAAGATTTCAGCTTCAATATCTCTAGTTGCTTCAAAAGCCTGAAGTTCTTTTTCAGTCATTAAACGAGTCATTTAATTTCTCCACCAATGCTTGAAGAGTTTTCTTACTAAGTTGTACCGTTTGCTTTTTACTGTACAAGGTTAATAGCCAAATCTCTCCATTTGTTAAACGATTAAAGTAGATGACTCTAACACCACCACTTTTGCCTCTACCGCCACTCGTCCATCTAATCTTACGAATACCGCCTGAATTGGGTTCTACATCCCCAGCTTCAGGATTTAGTGCTAAGAATGTTTTAAATTCTTCATATTCTTCCTGAGTCCAATAAACAAGACAGTATTTAGTAAATAATGGAGTTTCACATATTGTATACATTTCTTGCATTCATACTACCTTGTAGTAGTTAATTTTATACTACTTTGTGGTATTTTTAAATATTAATTTTTGATTCATAGGACTAAAGACGATGTACTATTTTGCAGAGGATCCCTTCTAGGTAATGTTACCTAGGAGGAACAATGAAAAAACTGAAACATCAGTATAGAAAATCAATACAGAGTACCCGCCATGACTACTTTTGGGAAATTTATCCGAATGTCAGAAGTTCTGTATTTAAGAAATTTAGCACTCATCAAGAGCGTAGTTTTTATTTTCTACATCGCATTGAATATAAAGACTATCCGCTTAAACTTCGTGTCGCACGTGGTACGGGCTTACCTCATGATTGGGATGACTTACCAACTTATGTCTATGACGTTGCGAAAAGTTGGAAGCATAATTCCAAAAGAGCACATCAGTACTACAAAGAACATGAAAAAAAATAAAAAATGGGAGCTAAAGGCTCCCATTTTTCGATTCGCATAAGAGATTTTATGTTAAATAAAAAAGCTATCTCAATAGATAGCTTTGTTTCTTTTTCATATTTCAGATATTTCATACAGAAAATCTGAAACCCTTAAAGCTAATATTTCATGTTCATCTTGTGATTCAACAATATCAACCATAAGGTCATCAAGCCCTGACTCATCTTTAATTGAAACACCTTGAATCTCTAAAAAAGTTAGCATTGTTGCTAAACCAGTACGTTTATTACCATCAACGAATGCATGCCCCTTTGCTATAGCGATACCATACCAAGCAGCTATTTCAAATAAATCTTTAACATTGTTGTAATACATCTGCTGATCGATTCTACTTAGCACACCTTTAAGTTTATCTTTGTGGCAGCCTTCTCGCCCAACTCCAGTTTCTTTAAGAATCTCGTCATGAACAGCTATTACAAAAGTTGATGAGATTAGGCTCATTTATATGCCAATGCTTGAATTTCTTCTTTGTGTTGACGAATTACACGCTTAGCACTGTGCATAACAATACGTTTAGTTGCATCATCATTACTGAATTGCATAGATAAAACTTGGCCTGCCATAGCTGAACGTGTTCTTCTACTTTCAACTTGATAATCTTTAAGACGTTTCATCTCTATTTCAACCTATTTATTAAGTATTCAATAATATAGCATAGTGATTGAATAGCAGTGTTTTTAGGAATGAGTAGCGTGTTATCTAACTATTATATATATTTTTTTTCCTTTCTTTTTTTGCTAATTATTATTTATCAATCAAGAAAAATATTTAAGGTCAATCAAAAATACAAGCAATTAAGTGAGATGACCCGGCAAGTAGAAAATGAAAAAGAATTTTTTTTGCTTGAAACAAGAAAACTAGAACGTGAGCTTTCATCAAAAAATGAAGAAATTGAGAGTACGTACACTGCTTTAGAATCCTCTGAAAGTTTATTCAGCCTATCAGAAAAAGATCTGAGACAATTACAGCATTCTAGGGATTTGTTAATGGAACAAATCAATACTCTGAATTCTGAGTTATCTAAATTTAAGAGAAATAATCAGCTATTAGAACCAAATAATAAAGAATTTGAAAGAATATTGAATCTACCTAAAAGTGATTTGGGGCCGGTGCAGGATTCTAGAAATCTATTGATAGAGCAAATTAATTTTTTAAATTTGGAGCTATCTGAACTTAAAAGAACAAATCAGCTATTAGAATCGGAAGTTTTAATAAAGAATGAAGAAATTGAGAGTACGTATACTGCTTTAGAATCCTCTGAAAGTTTATTCAGCCTATCAGAAAAAGATCTGAGACAATTACAGCATTCTAGGGATTTGTTAATGGAACAAATCAATACTCTGAATTCTGAGTTATCTGCATTTAAACAAAAACCGACGTCATCCCAAGAGGAGTTAGATCTTTCCGTTCAAATTATTTCTGACATCTCATTATTGCAAAATCAATGTAAAAATCTGTATGAAAAATGGGAAAAACTGGAAAATAAATACAAAAAAGGTCGTGAACGTTATACATCCTTACTTAAGGAGCTAGCGATTCTTGAAGAAAGATTAGATATATATTCATTTGGTTTATATGAACCTCATTTTAATTATGATACGCCAGAAAAATTTAAAGAGGATTTAGACAGCTGCTACGCTGAAAGAAAGCAGATGGTAAAGAGTGACTTAGCTGTAACAGCTCACACAAAGTGGACTGTAAATGGAAGTGTTGTTGAGGGAAGAAAACAAACCCGTCACTATACAAAAATAATGCTAAGAGCTTTTAATGGTGAATGTGATGCTGCTTTGCTTAAAGTACGTTGGAATAACGTACAGTCTATGGAGGAAAGAATTCGGAAGTCATTTGATGCAATTAATAGTCTTGGAAAAACACATTATATTGAATTAAATGAAGAATATTTAGAAGTACGTTTGAAAGAATTATGGCTTACGCATGAATATCAAGAAAAACTTTATGAAGAAAAAGAAGAACAACGAAGAATTCGTGAGCAAATACGTGAAGAAGAAAGATCTTTAAAGGAAATGGAGGCTGCTCGTAAAGAGGCTGAAAAGGAAGAAGCTAGATATACAAAAGCATTAGAAAAGGCTCGATCAGAACTTGTTGAAAAATATGGATTAGAAAAAGATGAGTTAAATGCAAAAATTCAGAAACTTGATGAAAAGCTAAGAGAAATTATCGAATTAAAAAATAGAGCTATTTCTATGGCTCAAATTACCAAGGCAGGGTACGTTTATATCATTTCTAATATTGGTTCTTTTGGAGAAAACATATTCAAAATTGGGATGACAAGACGATTAGAACCTTCAGATCGAGTTAGAGAGTTAAGTGGGGCATCTGTTCCGTTTCCTTTTGATATTCATGCAATGGTCTATTCTGAAAATGCTCCAGAGCTTGAGAATAACTTACATAAAAAATTTAGATATCAAAGGGTTAATCTAGTTAATGGTAGAAAAGAATTCTTTAATGTCTCTTTAGAAGAAGTAGCAAGTGCTACTCAAGAGTTGAATCATGATATTCAATTTACAAAATTGGCAGAAGCACGAGATTTCAGAAAGACACAAGCTTTACAGCAACAAGTCTTCTCTAATAAGAAAAATGATGATCCTCTTGCTATAGAAAATGAAAGATTCCCAGACAAACTGTTTGATGAATTAGATTTTGAAAATCAAATAGATGATGATGAATTGTTAGCAAGTGCATGATAGCAAGTGGCTTTTTTATCAATAATATATGAGCTCAAAAAATAGTATTAAATCTGAATATATCATTTTATGTTTATGACACTGCCACATTTTACAATGTGGCAGGCTGTTGTATCTTTATAGATAATTTATTCCAGATCATCTTGTAATTTAAGTTGAAAACTATTTTTAGAGCGAATTACTTCTTTATAATTTATTTTTTTATTAATAAAAATTTGCTTTATAAGCTTTTTATCTGAGCTAGAACAAAGTTCACCAAAGACAATTTCTTGTATGCTCTCTGGACTGTGTTTATATAATCCACTTGTACTAAGCCATTGGGGAGTAGGATCCTCATCAAGAAAGGTTGCTTGTGGTTGTATGACTATTCTAAACTCCTCTTCATGACTATAAGCATTAGATTTTGTGGCAATCATCTTTTGGCGTTCTGTATCAGTTTGTTCATTATTTAGTAATAATTTCATTTCCTCAATCTGACCTAACTCGTTGTCATCATACTTCATATCAAAAACATAACGCCATCTTGGCGTTATTTCATTATTGTGAGGATAAACAGGTTTTAATGTTTTCAGAAGTTCTTCCGTATTATAACCAATAGTAATTCCCCTCAATCCATTTCCATAATATGACCACATTGGCAAATTTAAATTGTTTTTACACAAACAAAGGATACCTGATCTATCTATATTCATTTTTAGTAAATTACCGTATGGAGTTCCAGAAAAAATTCGAGAAGGTTCAAATGGGTCATTGAAGGATTCAAGTTGTGCAAACCAAATTTCATTATTTTGTAAAGAGCGTAATAAATTAATGTTTATTTCTCTATATTTATAACCAATATCTGGTAATACTAAGTTGGATGGAACTAAGCAAACATAATCAATATTTTTAGTCATTAGATCTATACTTTAAAGTTTTTCTAAAATTAACATAATACATATTATGCGAAATAAAAAAGGCAACTTAAGTTGCCTTTTTTATTGTTAAACATTGAATCCTATATGTTTTCCTGTTGGAAGTTCTACATCAATACGGAGTTTCCCCCCCATTGCTTCAACATACTTTTTCATGGTCGAAATCTTAAGATCATTCCCACGATTTTCTATTGCTGAAAGCGATGGCTGTTTTATTCCCAAATTTTCAGCCAGTTCTTTTTGAGATATTTCGAGTTCTTCACGGATAAGGTAAAGCTGATTTTCTAGTAGCAATTCATCAGCCATTTTTTGAATACGAGCTTGGCTCTCTGGAGAGCGTTTAGCTAATAATTCTTGCAAAGTTTTAGCCATTAGATTGTTCTCCTAATGTTGAGAGATGAAGTTCATATTGTTGGTCTGCAATCGCCAGCATCTCTGTATAGAATCGCTTTTTACCGCCTTTATCACCAATACAAAGCACAATGGCCTGACGCAATGGATCAAATGCAAAAAAAGCCCGGAGTGGTTTACCACGATGTTGAACACGAAGCTCTTTCATGTTGGTAAATTTAGAGTCATAGACGGTATCCACTAAAGGGCGGCCTAAACTCGGGCCCTGTTGTTGCAGAACAACCAAAGCAGCTAAGACCTTCTCTTGTGTCGATTCATCCTGCTGTTCAAGCCATTCATTAAATAGATCTGTCGTAATGACTGTCCACATACCACAACCAAAATATAGATTATAGTCTATATTTTAAGTGAATTAGGCTTGCTTTGCAAATGAGAAATGATAGGCAATAAAAAAGCCCAACATCCTGTTGGGCTTTTTTACGTATTTGGTGCTTAGGTCTGACTCCTGTCGTACCTGACATTCCTTGTTCTATCTGTTGTTATTCTTATCTTGAGCATCCTGCTCTCTATGTCCCCATGATAGGAAATTATTGTGAAGTGGTATAGGCGCAAAGGGCTTTAATCCATGTGCGCCTAGGCGTACAAAATTGGCTGATTTTTATCCCAAGATTTATCCGCAGAAATTGGGGATTATTTCTGTATAAAAAAGGCATATAAAACATATGGGATTATGCTTTGTATTATCACTTTGATTGTTTACTAATCGATTTTCTTGGCAAGAAGTATCAAAACTGCTCACAAAAAAGCCGACTTGTTTCCAAGTCGGCTTTTTTGTGATTTTTGGATTTTTCTGATTTGAATAAGTGCTTGATATTCCAATTAATATACAAGTGTGCTTCGTATAATCACCATTATGTTAAATAGACACCTACCTTTGACGTTTTTAAAGGTAAGTGTATAACTCTAAAATTGAATAGGTACATCATTTTGAGCATTATTAAGCATTATTTGATGATCATTCTGATTATTATCATCTTTGCAATCGAATAAGGAATATTTAGGTAATTGTTGATTGGAAATACCAAGCCAATTAGCTATGCCATTGGTGAAATTGAGTCCTGACTTAAATGATTTGCATTCTTTACGATTAATTGAATCTGAATTCACCATAAAGAGTGGTGTTTGATAAGATTGTTTTTTATTGCCAACTCTTAATACTACTTTTTCATTATCATTTTTTGATGATAATCCATGATCAGAAAAATATAACATTGAAAAACTTATATTATCTTTCTTTTTAATATCAAGTAATGATGTATATATATCTTGTAATATTTCATCAGTTTTTTTAATAGATGAAATGTAGCAATTGATTTCATCATATTTAGGTTCAACATCATTTAATATTATAGGGTAGTCTTCGATTCGATCACATGCGTTTGGATGTGATCCATATAAGTGAATGACTATTAATTTTTTGTTTTTATTAGTAATAAGTTTTTTAAATTCAGGAATAAGTAGATAATCACTAGTATTTAAAGAATCATAAGGCCCTTTTTTAAGAAAAAATGTATGTGCACTTTTTTTAGCAATAGCGGTAATAGGAGTATCATATTTTCCAATAAACCCTTGATTTGATAACCAATAAGTTTCTATACCCACTTGATTTGCTAAATCTATAAAATTTTTATCATATTGTGGTTGGTTATCAATTGTTGATTGTGTAAGCATTAGTCGTAAACTAGATACTGTATTATTACCAGCAGCAGTTAATCCATCTACTAATATCCCATTAGAATTGGAAAGAAAAGGAGTATTTTTAATTGGATATCCATAAGCATTAAGATAATCTCTTCTAGAACTTTCACCAATAATAAGAACATAAGTGTTGTAATTTGAATTATTTAATTTTGAATTTCCCCAAGTACTTTTATTATTTAAATTATTTAAAATATTTATTTCATGCTTAACTGATTCTATTGCTGCATTACTATCTTTAAAAATTTGGAATGGGGAGTGTTGTAACATAGCTAAAATTATACAGATTATTAAGAATGTCTTATTTCTATAAAAGTTAATATTTAATTTTTTAATTATCTTATAATAAATCAGAACAGATGGAACTATAATGAATCCTAAAAAATAATCCAAAATAGGAATATTGTTAAGAAATTCAAAAGATTCATTTATATCTGTTGCCACGATTGAAGCTATTGATTGATATGAAATAGCACCAAAGGATAAGCCAACAGGAGTATAAATCGCATAAATTGAGATTAGTGGAATAATAAAATAATAAAAAGCTTTTCTAGATGAGCTGCATATTATAATCAAAATAAATAAAAAAATTGCATTGGCTTCAGGATATTCTATCCCTACCCCTCTCATCATTAACGTACAAGCAAAAAAAAGAATTAAGAGAGCAAAAAAAACATAAATTTTTTTTTGGTATTGTATATTTGAGAACATGGAAAATATATATGACCGATATGTAATGGATATATACTTTATTAATTGATTTATATCAACAAATTATATGCATAAATAAATTTTATCTTATATGGTTAATTTTAAAGATTTTCTAAAATTAACATAATACACCTTATACGAAATGCAATATTTTATTCTTTATAAATCAATGTTATAACTAATAATGAAAAGCCCCTGCCTACCGTCAGGGGCTTTTTAATGGATTTTTCACGTTCCACGCCTAATTTTTAATCATTGTTTCACGGAATTGTATAGTTTAGATTAATGGTTTGGTTGAATAAGTTGCGTAAGTTAAGTAACTTATTTAAGTTGGTTAATTTCTTCAATAACTATACGTTGTAACTCTTCGGGAGAAAGCTTTTGTAATTGATGAAGTGCTGCCTTTAAAATGATTGAACGATTCGCTTTAGCTACTTTGCACTCGACTAATAGGTCATCTATTTCATTACTAACATCTTCTGTTAGTGAGAATGTATATCGACGATAAACTTGCTTGGATGTTTCTAAATTTTTAACACGTTTGGAAGAGCCATTAATAAACTCTTCAATTCGTTGATCTGTAGATTTCGTTTCTTGAGCTGCTTTTGTTAAGCCTTTTAGAGCCATTAAAGTTCTCCTAAAAATTCTACTGCAAGTTGCTCAATTTCAATGATGGCTTTTTTATCTGTATCGACTTCAAATACAGAAAGTCCATTCTCATCTGCATCATCGTATACATTACGATTAGTTGTGAACTGTTGTAATGGTTGTAGATTGAAAGATTCACAAGCCTCTTTTGCATCTAAAATACGTTGAACTTGGCTTGGTAGAGTTGGGCATTGCGTAATTACAGCTCTGCTAATCAGTGATGGATTAACAGCTTTAGCTAATTTAATAAGTTGTTCAACATGTACTAGTGTTTTTAAATCTCGACGTTTAGGTCGAAATGGCAAAAGCATATGAGTTGCAATAGTCATTGCTGAACGAAGAGCTTCTGAATCTTGTCCACCAGCGTCAATAATAATATCTTGGTATCTTTTTGATAAATCATCTAAGACTTGACGTATATTTCCTGCAGCTTGCACAGATGGGATGTTTTGAAGATCTGAATTTTCATCTCGTTCTTTAACCCAATCGGTAGTAGTCCCTTGAGGGTCTGCATCTAAAAGTAATATATCTCGATTTTTTTGTTGTAAATAAACAGCTAAATTTTGTGCAAGACAACTTTTCCCAGAACCTCCCTTTTCACCACCCACTAAAATAATCATTTTTATTTCACTTACGTAAGTTATTTAATTTAATAATATAAAATCTATTTGTAATAATCAAAAGATAATATTTAAAGTTTAGTAAGCGGCTAAAATAAAAAAAGTTACATAAGTTAGGTAACTTACGTAACCAGATCATTAGCTTCTAAATATCCAACTTTCATTAAATAGGGGAGAAGTTCTTTAACTTTTTGCTTATCTCTTAACATATCAGCAATTCTAAGTGCGAATTGTTGATATGTTTCATTTCCTTGAGAGTATTTCCCCATTTCTGGTAATTCAGAAAGTTTGTTAGAAAATAATCTAATTTGAGAGTCAGTCATTTTCTTTAATTCAGTATAATTCTGTTGCTTACTTTTTATATCTAAATTTTTTTGTTTTAATTTGAATGTAAAGCCTGAAATCGATCTACCAGATTTATGTTGTTCATACTTCACATTGATATCTGTTAAATCATTAATTTGTTGAATGGCAGGTTCTAATACTCGGCTTTTAAAATTTACCATCTTTTTATATTCATTAACTTCTAAACCTAATTGGTGTCGGAAGTTTTCTAAGGAAATAATAGGTGTTTTTCCAACACCTTTCCAAGCGATTAGAATTTCATATAAACGAATAGCATATTTACTTGTTAATTGTGCCACCTGTTTTAGTTGATAACTTGTAAAGTGCTTTTCTAGTCGAGTGATTAATGGAACTACATCTGGAGCAAATGTTATTTCTAATATAGCTAGTTCATCAAGATATGCAATTCTACTCACCCAACGTGATTTGACTACAATTTCTTTGCCAGTATTTTCATGAGTTTCTTTAAAAGAAAATTTTCTTTCAAATAAACTATTAACAGCATTTTTTAAGGCATCATAGGCTGCTTCTTTTGTTACATCAAAGCGACTTGCATAGTCAGATGCATGAATTTGAAGTTTACTATCCGAAGAAATACCTTGGCTTGTTTCTCTTGCTCTAATAATAGAAAGTAAAATAAGACGCTGTTCTGTGACTTCTAGGTTATAACTTGCATTTATTAGTACATTATCTTTAACAACTAACTCATTTTTCATAATGATTATAGAGGATATTAATAGCAATTAAACTACACTATCATTTAATGTAGTTTAATGCAAAGAAATTGTAGTCTTATAGCAAAGAAATTGTAGTCTTATAGCAAAGAAATTGTAGTCTTATAGCAAAGAAATTGTAGTCTTATAGCCTTCATATCTCTTAATCTATAAGGCTTATAGCTAAAATAAAAGCATTAAAAGTATTAAAAATAATTAAAAGCCTTTTCTTCGAAAAATTGCCCTATGTTTTCGCTACGCTCAAACTCTATTGAATCTCACTTACGTTCGATTCGTTGGGGCAATTTTTGGTTTATATCGTTATGAATTTTAGAAAAAGTAAAAGCAAGATCAAAAGCAACGATGAATTCGCTACGCTCATAAGTTTTTTTATGCTCGCTACGCTCGAACGAGAAGCATATTTCTTCATTTGATTGACTAATTTCTTAAGTTTTTATGTTGAAAAGATGTTTTTCAAAGAATCTAAGCGCGAATTTTTGATATATCGCTCGTAGACACTCGCTAAAATCTCTCGTGAAACGTCCTATTTTGCGTTTTTAGCCCTGTTTACTTTTTTTAATGATGAATGGTAGTTTTAGATAAAATGAAGCTTATAGCGCAAATAAGGCTGTATTTTGATAAAAATAAAGCCCTGCCAGTAATACCAGCAGGGCTTAATCTTGGAGTTTTTCGTTACTGCCTAACGCCAGTTCACATTTCAAGTCGAACTGGGACGACCATACGGTTTTCAACACGTATCAATTTCTTTGTAAAAACAAAGGAAGTGAATTTGAGTCTCTCAACAATTTTTAAATTGTGTCCATAAGACTCAATACAGACTTCTGGTTATGTTTTAGTTCCACAACTACGACTTTCTAATACTTTAAAACCGCTAATTTGAAGCAAGTTAAATCCATTGTCGCTAAAGTTTTTCCGCTCAATCTTATTCAGATTATTCAACCTGACCATAAATAAATTATTCATGAGGGTAACCTCCAAATAAGATCTTCTTCGCTAAAATCTACTTAGCTCGTTTTTAACTTGTGACACTTCATCTATCTTCGCTAAGAATTAAGGCTAGTAGCGATATACTGAGTTGTGCCAAACAACATGTATATAACTCGATTTGATTTCAAAGGGGGATTTCCCTTTTCAAATAAGATTGACCATAGATAAACTATTGATTTACCTTATTCTTCCATTAATTTTTGCTTAGTCCACCTCCGACCAGGAGACCAATCTTGGTCGGGGTGAACGCATGGTGACCAAACCATGTATGGCGTTGTTACGTTTTTTTAGATAACACATATACCGATTCAAACTTTCGGAAACTTCTCTAGATCTCAATCGGACCCAGATCATAGACTCCCTTTATCAACATCAGCAGCCACGCTTTTGTTGAGTTCGCCTATGGTTTTAACAGCAAAATATTACTGTCGCTGCTGGCATTGCTGAATAAGTTGATGTTTAAATTCAGCCGTGAAGGTTCGACGAGGCTTTTTTAGCGTTGGTGTGCTGTCTATAACTGTCTTTAAATCCATAAATAGGTGTCCACTTAAAATTTAGTGGACACTATCGCGGTATTAATGAGTTAGAAAAAGTGGGATTCAGCGGACGCTTACTTAAAACCTATCTTTTTTGGGGGGGATTTGTACACCATTGGCTTGAAATCACTTATTTTAATTCCACTTTAAACATATAAGTCATTGTTTTATAAGGTTGTAGATTCGTTACAATTTTCCACTCAGAAGTTTCTGGAGTGTTAAAACCTATCTTTTAGGGGGTCTTTTTCTACACCATTGGCTTGAAATCACTTATTTTAATTCCACTTTAAACATATAAGTCATTGTTTTATAAGGTTGTAGATTCGTTACAATTTTCCACTCAGAAGTTTCTGGAGTGTTAAAACCTATCTTTTA
>NZ_JCAKNA010000045.1:0-14354 GCF_059515885.1 Acinetobacter sp. FY683
TAGGGGCTGTTGACATTTCATAATGGTAACCAAATAAAGATGCAAGCTAAGGCAACAGAATTTTCATAGCTTTGCTTTAGCTTATCATAGCGTGTGGCAATGCCTCTAAAGTGCTTTAATCTAGCAAAGGCATTCTCAACTAAATGCCTGATTTTATATAAATACCAATCCATATGATCATGATTTGATAGTGTATTGGATTTCTTAGGAATATTGGCTTGAGTACCCGTATTTTCTATCTGTTCTCTCAAGGATTCAGAGTCATAACCCTTATCTGCACATAGAGTTTCTGTCTCGTTTAGGTAGAGGCTATCAACTAATTTAGGTGCCACTTTTACATCGTGGGTCGTGCCATCCTCTATTAGAAACTGAACAGGGTTCCCATGAGCATCAACAGCCAAATGAATTTTAGAACTGTTTCCACCGATACTTTTTGAAATAGCCTGATTTTTAATTCCTGTAGCATGTTGATGAGCTCTCACATGACTAGCATCAATAAATATCCACTCTAGGTCAGCATCAGATGAAATTAACTTAAATATTTTTAATAGCTTATTATCTTTCGACCATCTAGAAAATTTCTTGAATATGGAGTTTGGCTTTCCAAAAGTGGCGGGTAAATCCCGCCATGGGCAACCTGTACGGATTCTATAAAGAATAGCTTCAATAAAATTACGAAGATTTTGTTTGAGATAAATACGAAAATTACGGAAAATAGTTTCTAACTTAGACCAGTGTTGATCAGTCAACATTGTACGAGGCATAGCGAGGAGTAGATTTGGTTTGGCGATTAAATTTTACTTTCTCGCTATTTTTTTTGCACAGCAAATGTCAACAGACCCTAGTGTTTTGGCACAAAAATGGGTGCAAATTTATACTTTTGAAAATGGCTTAATTACACGCATGGAAGAGTTTGCAAGCTCCGCTTCCGATGAAGAATACATCGTAATTTCTTAATTTTTCCCAAAATAAAAAAGCGCATTATCTGCGCTTTTTTATTGAGTTTTATTCACTTTTTAACATGAGTTGCATTAAGACCAAATCACGCCATTTCCCAAATTTTTGCCCGACTTGAGGCATGTAACCTGTCTGGACAAAGCCTAGTTTTTTATGGAGCTCAATTGAAGCAATATTGTCATGATCTATACCAGCAATCATGACATGCATATTATTGAGTTTTGCATGCTCAATAAGTTGAGACATCAAACGTTTTCCTAGCCCTTGTTTTGCATAATCAGGTGAAACATAAACAGAATGTTCGACGCTGTATTTATAGCCAGAAAAATTTCTAAAAGAT
Source organism: Acinetobacter sp. FY683 (assembly GCF_059515885.1). Lineage (NCBI taxonomy): Bacteria > Pseudomonadati > Pseudomonadota > Gammaproteobacteria > Moraxellales > Moraxellaceae > Acinetobacter > Acinetobacter sp. FY683. Next base: position 1,298 of record NZ_JCAKNA010000045.1, read on the forward strand.
GCGTAGTCTGCATAGCCTGCAATTTTATTTAGAATGCAATCTTCTACAACAAAGACTGGAAAATTTTGTTGTTCTAGCTGTTTAAGCCATGTCTGAAAATGTGTGAGATCGTATGGCTGTTCATTCCATGTTGCCAAACCATTAAGGATTTCAGCATTATAAATATTTAAAATTTCTGGTAAATCTTGTTCTGTAGCAGGACGAATAATATAAGACATAAACATCAAAAAAGTATGAGAGCTATAATTTGAATCATGCACCTTCAGGCATAAAAAAAGCAAGGCGATTGCCTTGCTTTTTAGACTTCAAATTAATTAGAAGTGGTACTTAATTAAAGCACTTACGTCATGTTGATCTAAGCCTTTAATACCGTATTTGTTGTTCCATATAGAATGTTCAACACCTAGGTATAAACGTGTATCTGGAGAAATGTGTTTACCAACATTCCATTTCCACTGTGTTGTCCAGTTCAGTTCACTTGCATGATCTTTTTCTCCAGTTGACCAGTCAAGGAAACCATCTACAAGGAAGTCTTCAGCACCTACTTTAAACGGAACGCCATAAATGAAGGTCATTTGATAGTCACTTGCATTTAAGTCATTATCAGCTCTGTAGAAGTTCAATTGAGCATATTGGAAGTAAGGAATTTCTAAGTCAAAACCAATACCGTAAAGATAGTTGTTAAAGTCAGTACCTGAAGCATTTGAACTGTTGCCTTCCCAAGTTGTTGCAATTAACACATCTTTAATTGGACCAAGCTCAAGTTTTTTACCTGTTACAGCACCAAGGCTTAAACGTGGTGAAATCTCGAAATAAATACTATTTTCAAAGTCATTATGTGCACGGTCTGCAAAAGCAAAGAAATCACCATAAGTTAACTTTGCTGCATATTCTGCAGTAATCGTTGTTTGTTGGTTGTTGTCTTTACCATTTACAGGGTGTGCATAGTTTTCGCCATACAAACCAGTAAGGCTAAAGTCTTGCCAAACAGGAGCTGCTTGAGTAAATGCCGCAGTAGTTGCAAGAACAGTAGCAGCTACGATTTGATTAAATTTCATGAAAGTTTATCTTCCCCAAGAAAACCCGTAAAGAATACAGATAATTAAGTAAAAATAAAGTCAAAAAAGATGATTGGTAACCGCGAAATAAGAGAATTTATCTTTTGTTATAAAAGTAAAACTGTAAAAGTTTTGATTCCTAAAGAAATATAATGATATAAATATCTAATTGACTAAAAAGAAACAATTTAAAAAAACTATATGATTTTTATCGAATGGTTTAAAAATAACCACTTTGTTATGGTGTTAAAAAAAATCTCGGTATCTGATGATTTTAGGTCTGTCGAATTCTAATTTCGCCTAAAAAGTCAGTTATTTGTTTATTTAAAAGAAAGCATTGTTATGAAATATTATTCTTTTACTCTTTTTGCAAATATCACTTGCAATATTTCGAGTTAGGCCCGATATTCAAAGTATAAGGACACGGTTCTGCAGGCCTCATTAGTGTTCATCATTCAATGTGGAGGATGTATCCAAAATAGATTGAAGATGTTCTCGTATTGCTTAAAGCATTAGGTTATCAACGTGCCAAAATAATAAATTTTGTGCAAGAAAAAGATACAAAGAAAGAAGAGGATGGAATTATATGAATATTGAACTACGTACAGACAAAAACATTCAAAATAGTGACAGACTTATTACTTATGTGCGTGAAGAGCTACATCAAGAATTCCAACGTCATAGCGAAAAAATCACACATTTTTCAGTTCATCTAAGTGATGAAAATGGCCCTAAAGGTGGCGAAGCTGATATTAAATGTATGATCGAAGCACGTCCTGCAGGTCTAAAACCAGTGGTTGTGAGCCATAAAGGTCATAATATTGATACTGCAATACATGGTGCAATTGATCGATTAAAACGAAGCCTTGAACACACCTTTGAAAAAAATGAGAAACCGCGTGGTGCTCAACCTGCATTTGTTGATGCTGATGACGGTATCGTTGATGAAAATTTAGATGACTAAAATTTTAAATATTTAGTCTAAAAAAAGCCCCATTGGGGCTTTTTTTATGGTCATTTGTAGAATAAAAATAATCTACCTATATTTATTTTCAACAAATGAGTAAATATTCTGCATAATACAGATAAATTAAATGAATGAGAGCTTTCTCTATGTTAACAGCGCAACAACAACTCTTGGTGCAAGCATTAGAAGAATCAAACCTTGCACAAGTGAAAAGCCTTTTAGCAGATGGTCTCGATCCAAACTTTATTGATGGTGAAAAAGGTCCTGCAATTTCTGTATGGTCTGATGGTTTGTTTAAATGGTGGGAAGTGATTTGTGAAGCTCATGAAGCTGGAGCATCTCTTAGCGCAGAACAAAAACAAGCTAACTTAGCGGTACATTTAGAGATTTTAGAAGCACTTATTCAAGCCAAAGTAAATTTACACTTGTGGGATTCAGAAGAAGTGTATGGTCCACTTTGGGATGCAGCTAGTTCTGCTTGTGTGCCTGCTGTAAAGCGTTTATTAGAAGAAAAAGTAAATCCAAATACAAAAGATGAAGAAGGTTTAACAATCTTATCTTCTATTAGCGATTTATTTTTCGATTGTGATTTCGATGAAATTAATTGGTCTGAAGCATTGGACGAAGAAAAACAGACTTTAGAACTTTTACGCTCTTATGGCGCAAAAATGACAAAAGAATTGGTTTAATTACTTGAGATAAAAATTATGTCAGCATTAAAAACTTTAGGGTTTACTTTATTGGCGGGTTTGAGTGCAAATGCAGTTGCTGCTGAATTTTCATTTGACCATGCAGGCTCTGGGATTGGTGTAGGTATTACACCTGTAGGTAAGCTTGCTTGGGAGCAATCTTTACCTAGCTATAGCTATTCTGAAGAACAAACAGAAGAGGGTAAGCTAAAAAAGTCGACCTATAGTGCAGATGTATTATTACGTACAGGTTTGGCTGATGGGCTAGAATTACAATTAGGTTGGGGTGGTCCACAATGGACGCAATCTAAATTAGATAAAACAAAAGAATCTAAACATGGTTTAGGTGACGTTAGTATTGGTTTGAAAAAAGCAATCGATCTAAACGATGATAAAATGTCGATGGCTGTTTTAGCACAAGCAGTTATTGCAACAGGTAATGCTGAATTTACCAATGATAAAGATATTTATAGCTTAGGTTCAGTTGTTGCTTATGATTATAACGATCTGCTAACAACATCGATCTCTATGATTTATGAAGTTCAAGACAGTAAGTGGGCTGTAACTGCGGTTCCAACGCTTGAATATCTAATTGCGGGTAACTGGTCAGGTTTTTCTGAGTTGGTTTATCGTAAGCAAGAAGGTAAAGATGTTGAATATAATTTAGGTTCAGGTGTAATTTATGCCATTAGTGAACGTGCCCAAGTCGATGCAATGATTGGCTTAGACTTGAATGGTCAAGATAAAAGTTATCAAGCAGGATTTGGTGTTTCTTACCTATTCTAATTTGAAAAATTTATGATAAAGCATCTTCGAGAAAATAAGTTAAGTTTGAGTATAATTGTAAAGTGGATGTTGAGTGGAATATTTGTACTTCTCTCAACCACTTTGTTTGCACAAACTTCCTTACGTTCGGCAGAAGATGCTTTTTCATTTTCAGTTGAGTCTATAGATGCAAAACAAGCTCAATTAAATTGGGAAATTCCTAAAAATTATTATCTTTATCAGCATAAATTTGAAGTTAAAAATAATTCAAAAACACTTCAATTAAACCTACCTAAAGCTCAATCTTTATATGATGAAAACTATGGGGAAACTCAAGTTTATTATCAACAAGTACACTTTAATATTCCTGTAGAAGCCTCTCAAAAATATCAGGTAACATGGCAGGGTTGTGCCAAAGATCGAATTTGTTATCCACCACAACAAATAGAATTTGAAACAGATATTGATGGTTTGGTTGCACTTAAAAATCAAGCTGCACCCTCAAAAAGCTTTTTAGATTTAGCCGCATCAACACAAAAAAATGAAGCGATAAATGTGCGAACAGACACAAAAACATCTTCGCAAAAAGCTTTAAATGATCATGAATTTGCTAAAGATCAAATGTGGTCGGAAAAGCTTGCAGACAGCTCACTTGTTTATGGGTTGCTACTGTTTTTTGGTTTAGGCGTTTTGTTGGCATTTACGCCTTGTTCTTTACCCATGATTCCTATTTTAACCTCGCTGATTGTTCGAAATAGTAAAGGATTAAAAGCATGGATGATTGCGTTGGTCTTTGTGTGCAGCATGGCAATGGTGTATGCCATTTTAGGATTAATCGCATCATCGGCAGGGTTAAATTTCCAAAGATGGTTACAACAGCCTTCAACGCTGATTGCTTTTAGCTTGTTATTTGTTGTATTTGCCCTGAATTTATTTGGCGCCTTTGAACTGAAATTGCCACGGGCTGTCATAAATAAGCTTGATCGGGCACAAGCTATGCAACAAGGTGGAAGCCTTGTGGGTGCAATAGTAATGGGTGCTATTTCAGCACTGTTGGTGGGGCCTTGTATGACAGCACCTTTGGCAGGTGCCTTACTCTTTATTTCTCAAACACAAAGTCAATGGCATGGAGCATTACTGCTCTTTACGCTTGGTTTTGGCATGGGAACTCCGCTTTTAATCGCAAGTATTTTGGGTTCTAAGTTTTTGCCCAAAGTAGGCATGTGGATGAATCAAATCAAAGTTATTTTTGCATTTATTATGCTAGCTTTAGCTTTGTATTTTATACGCCCACTTTTGTCTGAAATGTGGTTTCAATGTTTGAGTTTAATACTAGGTCTTAGCTTTGTTGCTTATGTGCTCTTTCGTATTATGTGGAATAAGACGTATTGGAAATGGATTTATATCGCCATTTTAATTTTGACAGTACCTTATGTGGTTTATAGTCAATATCAACAGAGTCAAAGATTTTTTGATACGAATACAAGCGCCTCTTCAACAATTGTTTGGCACGTTGCTCATACTGCTTCAGAGTTTCATCAAATTCTGTCACAAGCACCTAAAAATCAGGGCATTATTATTGATGTGTATGCCGATTGGTGTGTGGCTTGTCAGCCAATTGAACATCGTGTTTTAAAATCACCACAAGTTCAGCAATCACTGAAAGATTTTTATTTAATAAAGCTTGATTTAAGCCAGTACGATGCAGGTCATCAAGCCTTATTGAATGAGCGAGATATTTTAGGACCTCCAACATATCTATTCTTAAATTCTAAGCAACAAGAAATTCGTAGTTTACGTTTAACGGGTGCTTTTTCTGAACAAGAGTTGCTTGGTCAAATTGAAAAATTTAAACATCATTTAGGAGATTAGCCATGATGCAACTTTATATAGCCAACAAGAATTATTCGAGTTGGTCTATGCGTCCGTGGTTAGTACTTAAAGCTTTCAATATTCCGTTTGAAGAAGTGATGATTCCTTTTCCAAAAGAGCGAAATACTGGCACATTCAAGCAAGATGTTTTGGCAGTAAATCCAAATGGAAAAGTACCTGCATTGTTACAAGCTGATGTATTGGTTTGGGACTCTTTAGCTATTTGTGAATATTTAGCTGAGCAATATGCAGAGAAAAATTTATGGCCTTTAGATCTGAAATTACGCTCCAGAGCACGTTGTATCACAGCAGAAATGCATAGTGGTTTTCCTAATATTCGTAACTTATGTGGTATGAACATTCGAGCTAATTTGGCTAAAAAAGGTGCTGAACTTTGGCAAGAGTCGGAAGCTTTGCAGGCTGATGTTGCACGTATTGAACAGATTTGGTCAGAGCGTCCGAATATCGATGGTTTTTTATGTGGGGAGTTTTCGATAGCAGATGCATTTTATGCACCTATTGTGACTCGCCTAAATACTTATGCTTTACCTGTTAGTGAGAGCACACAAATTTATATGCAAAATGTGTTGAAGCATCCTGCTGTTAAATTATGGATAGAAGGTGCTTTAGCAGAAGAAGCCTGGGTTAATTATTTAGAACCTTATCAATCTCAGTACTAAATTTAGCAAAGAAGGCAAGAGTCTTCTTTTTTATACTTAAGTTTTTGATATTGTTGAGATATATAGTTAGTTAAATCTACTTAGGATATGATTTTAAGTTAAATATGGGGCATTTTGAGGGGTGTTTAGAAAATTGCTCTGTTAATAATTGTTTCTATATTGGAGAAATGTCCATATATAATTTATATTGATTATTATTTAGGCACTTTTTATTAATTTTAATAATATAAATTACAAAGTTACACTAAATGGTCACATTCAAAAATTGCTTTATCTATGTGATTTTTCGATACTTAGACCGAATTTAAACTCATCAGGGATATGAAAAAATGAAAAAAATAGCAATGGTATTAGGTATGTTGAGTCTTGCAGGCTTGGCGCATGCTGCTGACCCGTTAAACGGCACAGTTTGGAAAACAATTGATGATAAGACAAAACAACCAAAAGCGTTGGTAAAGTTTACTGAGCATAGTAATGGTACATTGTCTGCATCTATTCAAAGCATTTTAGTTGCAGGCGAAGAAAACGCTTGTGTGAAATGTGAAGGTAAGTATAAAAATAAATCACTTAAAGGTGTAACAATTGTACAAAATCTTAAAAATGTTGGTGGTGTAAACTATGACAACGGTACGATTTTTGATCCTAAAAATGATAAATCTTATAGCTTAAAGGGCAAACTTGCTGATGGCGGTAAACGACTTGAGCTTCGTGGTTATATCGGTATTGCTGCATTAGGTCGTAACCAAACTTGGATTCGTGCAAACTAATCTAAAGTTATGCCCAAATAAAAAAGCCTGACATCAGTCAGGCTTTTTTTTATCATCTTTGTTTTATTTCAAATTGCGAATTGCGGGTTCATCGAAACCGACTATGTAGCCACTGCCAGTTGCGATAATTGGACGTTTAATCATGCTGGTATGTGTTGTTAATGTTTCAATTAGGTTCGCTTCACTTGCAAGAGCATGTTGTTGCTCTTCTTCCGTTAGTTTTTTCCAAGTTGTCCCTTTTTTATTAAGCACTAAATCTTGTCCAATTTCAGCAAGCCAAGTTTTTACGGTGCCTGCATCGACCCCTTGTTTTTTATAATCGTGAAATTCATAAGTCAAGCCAAGCTCTGTCAATAAATCAAATGCTTTTTTCATTGAATTACAATTTTTAATGCCATAAATTTTAAGCATAACTTCGCCTTAATCTAAATATAAATTTCTTATAGATTAGCTGAAAATAGGGTAAAGCTCTATGTGATTTGCGAATTGATATCTTTCATACAACTGACACAAATTTTTCATATTGTTGTCATAAAAATAATTGAAAATATGTCGTGTAGAAGTAGAAAATAAAGAAATAAAAACAGAAAAATAAAAAACAGTATTTAGAAAAGAGAAAACCCGCATTGTATCATCCTGATTATGCGGGTCTCATTACAACGTCCAATGTCACATCCTTGAGAACAACATCTGCTGTTCCTACTTCATCCTACGGCTTCCAATCCTTTTGCTGTCATCCTGACAATATCCCTGTGCCGTGCGACTATAATGGACTTTTTGGTGTAGGAGATAAATGCGTTTAGGCGTCATGTTGTGTAGGAAATAGAATATTATTGAGTAAACACTTGTTCACTGAATAATAGGGTATTCAGATTAAAGTTTGTAATCGATAATGACAGGAGCATGGTCACTAAACCATTCTTCTTTATATACCCAAGCATTTACAGTACGCTCTTTCCAATCTGGTGAACAAGCTTGGTAGTCGATACGCCAACCTACATTTTTTGCACGTGCTTGCCCGCGATTAGACCACCAAGAATAAACCTCAGCTTCTTTACGTACTTCACGGAAAGTATCAACATAACCTAAGTCATCATAAATATGATCGAGCCAAGCACGTTCATGTGGTAAACAACCCGAAGCTTTTTGGTTACCCGACCAATTTTTAATATCAATACGTTTATGTACGATGTTGTAGTCACCACAAACAATGATGGATTTATTTTCATCTCGCCATTGTTTTAGAATTTTTTTGTATTCATCTAAAAAGTGATCTTTACGTGCTTGTGCTTCATCGCCCGAAGAACCCGACGGAAGGTATAAAGAGCAAATATGTGCAGTTTTTTCTAAGCCAAGATCAAATTCGGCAGAAATAAAGCGACCTTGCAAATCTGCAAGTTCAAAGCCTAAACCATCTGTTACAGATACAAAAGGTAGGCGACTGTAAATTGCTGTGCCTGCATAGCCTGATTTTTCCGCAGGGAAAAGGTGGGTGTACCATCCTTCAGGTTTAAATTTGTCTGTCCATTGTTCATGAGTAATACGTGATTCTTGCATGCAAATCACGTCGGCATCGGATGTTGCCATCCAATTGAAAATGCCTTTTTTCTCAGCCGCACGTAATCCGTTTACGTTTATTGACACTACTCGTAAAATTTTTTGATCACTTGGATAGCTACTCTTTGGTATCATGCGCAAGTCTTACCTTTCTTTATGAATTTTGGAGCACCTCATGACATCGCCAGCTCAGTTTAACCCTCAAGCTTTTATCGAACTTGCATTATCACGTGGTGTGCTTAAATTTGGTGAGTTTACTTTAAAATCGGGTCGTGTGAGTCCTTATTTTTTCAATGCAGGTTTACTCAATGACGGTGAAGCTTTAACTGTATTGGCTTCTGGCTATGCAGATAAATTAACACAATGTGAAAATGTTGATGTAATTTTTGGGCCTGCTTATAAGGGTATTCCATTTGTTGCTGCAACTGCTGTGGCTTTGTCACAAAATCATGGTGTGAGTGTGCCATGGGGCTTTAACCGTAAAGAAGCGAAAGATCACGGTGAAGGTGGTGTTTTAGTAGGTGCTTCTGTTGAAGGTAAAAAAGTTTGGATTATTGATGATGTGATTACTGCGGGTACGGCTATTCGTGAAGTAGTAACTATTTTGAAAAATGCAGGCGCGCAAATTGCGGGTGTTTTGGTTGCGCTTGACCGTCAAGAAAAAGGTCAGGGTGATTTGTCTGCAATTCAGGAAGTTCAAAAAGAATTAGAAATTCCTGTTCATGCATTAATTACCATGAAAGATTTGATGGATTATTTAGACGCGAAAGGTGAGAAAGAGGCTTTAGCGAAAATGGAAGATTACCGCGTTAAGTATGGTATCTAAGATTTTTTAGAGATGTAAAAAAGGAAGCTAATGCTTCCTTTTTTGTTGAATTGAAATTGATAATTTTATGGAACATTAATTAATAAGCAAGCGTGGAACATGAAAAATCCAGTAAAACAACTGATGGTAAACAGAGGTTTTTTACTTCAATCTATGCTGTTGATTTAAAAGGAATAAAACTTTTTGTGTTAATTTTATAAAATGTATTTGAATTACAGAACAAATAAACAACAACAACATACCCACAAACAACAAGCATATACAAAACAATCAACTAAAGATTAAATAATAAGCAATAGCTTTTATAAAACATTACAACACGAACAAACCACCAAGAGGAAGCTCAATGAATCATATCTATAAGACGATCATTAATAAGACAACAGGACAGATTTCAGTTGTTTCTGAAAACACTAAATCTTATTCTAAAAGTAAAAGAAATTATAAAAACTCTACTGCAAGTACAGTAATCTTGCAGATATTAATTGTTACAAGTGGCGTGGTACTATCTACATCGGCTTTTTCTCAAGCTTGTACTGCCCAAAATCAATCTGGATCACAAAATCCAATCACGGCAAATAGTGGGAATAGTAGTAGTGCTTACTTGCAAAATTCGTATATAACCTGTTCATCTAGTACATCTGTTGATGTTGGGCACGGTGGGGAGAATGGATATAAGGTTGGGACTAATAATCCTAATATATCTAGAGATACATCTATCGTTGAAAGATGGACTAATTCAGGAAATGAGCTAAATGGTACTATTGGTATTACCGTCGACTCGGGTGTTACATTAACTGCTCTTGAAAATTCAGGATTAGCACGTGGAATTCTATATGTAAGAGGAGGATATTATAGGAATTATAATGAAGGAAATAATGATGGACAAACAACTGCCGAACAAGCTTGGACAGCGAGGCCAAGAGATCCTATTTATAACATTAACAACCTATTAAAAGTAAATATAATTAATCATGGTATTGTTGAAAATTTAGAAAAAGTTGGTAGTTCATCAAGTCAAGCAAATCCAGCTGCAATTGGTATTGATTTTGGTGATATGCCTATTGATGTTGAAATAATAAATAATGGAACATTAAGTTCAAATGGAGCAAATACAATTAGTGTAGTTAATTATCAAACTGTTCCAAGGGCTATTGGGTATTATTTATTGGGTGAGGATCAATATAAATATTCAGAAAATAATACATATTTAATTAATAATACTGGGTTGATTGAACAGAGTGGTTCAGATAATCATACTCAAGGTTCAAGTTTTAATGGAGCTATCTCTATTGGCATAACTGTAGCGAAAAGAGCTGAAATCATAAATAGCGGAAATATTAAATCAGATACACATGGTCTCAATGCAACTTTTGCAAATACTGTACTAGATCCTGATAGCTATAGCTCTATTAAAAATAGCGGTTCTATTATTTCATCAAAAGCAGATGGAGTTCATTTAACATCTAAGACTTTTGATAGTATTGGGTTCGGAGGGACTAGCGCTATAGATTACAAATCTACTGTAACATTATTATCTCATTTGAGTTTGTTTAATAATACAGGAACAATTCAAGGAGGTGGAAATGGCCTTTACAATGAGGGAACTATTGATTTATTTAATAACTGGGGAAGTATTGATGGAGTTAATTCTTCAGTTGATACAAAAGATGGGCTTATAACGAATGGACTTAATAATTTTGGAACTTTACAGGGAAATGTACTTTTAGGAACAAATACATTGAATTTATTAAGTTCAAATCTTTCTAAAAGTAATCAGCCAATTGTTAATGGGGATATTACGGGAGGGGCTAAGTCATCAATTATTATTGGTAATCTAGAAACGCCAACACATTTTATTCATACAAATACTTTTTCGGCACAAGTTGCCAATATCACAATATCTAAAAATAGTAGTTTAACTTTAAGTGATGGTGCAACTTGGACAGCAGCATCACAAAGTCCTGATGCTATTAAAATAAATGGTGACTATATTAGTAATGGTAATACGTTTTTGGATGGTCATACAACTAATACTGGAAATATAAAAATAAAAGAAAAATTAACACCTTCTATTTTATCGATCACTGGAGATTACGTTGGTCAAAATGGCATATTATTTTTAAATACTGATTTAGATGATGATAGTTCCCAAACAGATAAATTTATAATTTCAGGAAATGCCTCTGGAAGTACGGAAGTACGGATAAATAATCTGAAAGGAAATGGTGCACAAACCGTTAATGGTATTCAAGTTATCGAAACGGGAGCTTCAACCTCTCACGCATTTTTTATCGCCAATGGCGGGTATGTTAGTGCTGGTGCTTATGACTATGGCTTATTTCAAAATAATGCAGATTGGTATTTGAAAAGCCATCGAAATGATGGAGGTATTGATACAGATGAACCTGTTTACACCCCTGATGTTGGTGAATACTTAGCAACAGAGACCATGGGGAATACCCTTTTTACATCTCGTTTAGAAGATAGAGAAGGTGCAAGCCAATATCAAAACCTAGGTAAGAATAATAAAGATTTAGGGAAGGTTTGGGTTCGTGCCTCTGGTGGGCACAACCAATTCAAAACGATGGAGAGTCAATTAAAAACGACGGGGAATAGCTTTGTCACTCAAATCGGTACAGGCCTAGTTACTCTAGGTGAAGAAGATCAATATAACTTAGGTGCTATGACTGGTTTTGCTTATTATGATGGTAAAACACGTTCAAATGTCACTGACCGTGAATCAAAAACAAAAATCGATGGTTATAGCTTGGGTCTATACGGTACTTGGTATGCTCACCCAGTTGAAAAACGTGGTGCTTATATTGATTCATGGGTACTTTGGAATAAATTCAATAATAAAATCGATACACCAGACCAAAACCAATATAAATACAATTCATCTGGTGTAACAGCATCCATTGAGGTGGGTGGTGATTATCTCATTAATAAAAATGGGAAGAAAAATTGGTGGGTACAACCCCAAAGCCAAGTGATTTATCAAGGTGTACACGCTCATAATTTCAAAGATGCGCAAGGTGTTGATGTTTATCATGGGAAAGATAATGTACAAGCACGTATGGGTGTTAAAACCTATTTAAATATTCCAACCAATGGAAATACATTAACAAGCTACCGTCCATATATTGCTTTGAACTATATTCACAATACCAATCCTTACTCTGTTGTAATTGATGGTATTCGTTATGAAAATGAAGGTTCAAAAAGCCAAGGAGAGTTTAAAGTAGGTGTTGAAGGAAATACGACTAAAAACAGTCAAGTTTGGTTAAATGCCTCGTATACCACAGGTAGTCATAATAATGAATCTTATCAAGGTAATATAGGATGGAAGTACAATTTCTAAGCAAGATATCGAATAAAAAAATAGGATCTCACATGAGGTCTTATTTTTTATGGATTTACCATAACCCCCCTTATGCAAAACCTAATTTATCTACGTATACAACTTATAAAATCGATACTCGGGAAAAATTAATCCAATTATAAAAAGAATGGTGAATCCTATCCATGTAAATAAAGCCATTGCACGTAATTGTTCGGTATTCCAGGCTTCAGGGTTGCCATTAAAGAAAAAGATACTTTTCCATCCCTTAATTGCATCTGCGCCACCCCATGAAAGAATCCATTTACAAGTTAAGCTAATGAAAATATATAAACAAATCCAAACAGGTGTAGACATAATTTTTAAATTTTGATTTCTTATAAGTGAATAAAATATAACATTATTATTTTAATAGTTGAATTAATCATCGCATAATTTACATTCCAACATTCCAACATTCCAACATTCCAACATTCCAACATTCCAACATTCCAACATTCCAACATTCCAACATTCCAACATTCCAACATTCC
>NZ_JCAKNA010000046.1:0-13828 GCF_059515885.1 Acinetobacter sp. FY683
GGCTTTGTTGCATAAAGGCTTGAAAGGCTGAGCTCCCCTAGGTGAGCCAAATTTAAGAGACAACTTGGGTATGAGGACGACCTAATTCTGTGAATTTATTCAAGACTGCCATGCGTGCGTGGATCTCATTCACCTGACTAGGAAAACTCCTTGCTGTTAATTTATCGCCTAATAATTTGATGCAATGCATCTTCGTTTCAACCAAACTCCGACGGTGATAACCAGACCACTTTTTCCAAAGCGATCTACCTAGACGTTTGACTGTCTTTAATAACTCGTTCCGCTCGATAGACCTCGCTTGCTGATCTTTCCAAGGCTTTGCATTTTTCCTCGGTGGAATGATCGCATGTGCATCTCGATCTAAAATGACTTGTCGGCAATGCTTTGTGTCATAAGCACCATCTGTATAAACAGAATCAATTTTCTCATCCAAGGGAATTTGAGAAAGTAAATCTTCAAGTACTTGAGAATCACCAACATCATTTGTAGTGAGCTGTACAGCACGTATTTGAAGAGTTTTAGCATCTATAGCAATATGCAGCTTACGCCATTGACGACGATATTCAGCCCCATGTTTCTTGCATTTCCATTCACCTTCACCTAGAAACTTCAAACCAGTAGAGTCTACGAGTAGATGCAGACCATCACTACTTTTTTCATAGCTAATCGCAATATCAATATGTTTTTGTCTTCTGCAAAGCGTAGTGTAATCCGGCGCTGTCCAATCTAATCCAGAGAGTTTAATCAGACTTTGAACAAAACCTGTGACCATACGTAAAGAGAGTCGAAATAGAGATTTGATCATTAAGCAGCATTGAATCGCTGTATCGGAGTAGGTCTGATTTCGACCTTGCTTGCCTTGTGATTGTGCATACCACTGGGTCTTTGGATCAAACCAAATGGAAATATTACCCCGGTTGATTAAGGCTCGATTATAGGATGACCAATTGGTTGTACGATAGATTTTAGGGGCAGGTTTATTCATTTTGAAATTATATTGCTGAATAAGCCTTCCATGCTAGGTTTGTGCAACAAAGCCCATCTGGATCAAAGTTTTCAATTGAACGATCATAAACAAAGTTTAAATTTTTTAAATCAGACTCATATGAATATATATGATCGCCATTCATGGTTAAATCGGCAGTTTTATCACTATTTACTATATTTTCATCATGGTTAGCATTCGCTGCAGCACCATCCGTATCCATTGGTTTCCAATGACTACTATCATTACCGTCTGTTTTCTCAATCTGCTCTAGACGTTCAGCAACAGGTGTTACTTTGATAGTTAAATTAAGATCCTTAGTAACAATATCAACATCACTGCCTTTAGTATCTGTTGTTGTAACCTTAACTTGAAGGTCTTTTAAATCTTTACTGCTATGAGCAGGTGGTAAAATTTTGAATTGACTTAGAATTTCTTCACGCTCGATTTCAGTTAAACTACTATCAAAAGTAATAATATATTTTCCATCAACACCATTACCAATGAACGACCACCCCGAGGTAGCATCAGGTGCAGTAACTTTCCAACCATTCGGCACGTCAAAACTTACTTCATTAATAACTTCGCCATCTGTACTTGTCGCAGCTGCCCCTTGCTGAATCGTGTCCGTTACTTTTAAACCCACCAAGAAAGCAACAGCCGTATCTTCTAAAGTTTGAACATTCGTAATTTGAACATCACCAGCCACTGGTTTAACTTCAAGATTAATGATCACCGAGTTATCGCTTAAATCTTTCTCCGCAATTGGTGTGCCACATTTCGCCCCATCACTGTCTGTATCTTCTGCATTGATAGTGACTTTAATGCCATTAATATTTTGACTTTGGTTTTCACCACCAGCAATTTTGATATCTTTAAAGCTATTTTCATCACCCGTTTGGCCATTTAAGCCCGTTTTAGCAGCAATGATGACTGATTGTCCTAGTGCTAAGTCAACCCATTCTTCCCCATTAAACACTCGAATTGTTCCACCCGAATTTGCTGGGTTCTCAATTGTAATCGAATGCTGTTCACTACCATCTAAATCATCAAATTGAATATTGGTGATCTCTTTCAGATTGACCGCATAATCTTCAGAAATGCTAACCGTTGCTTCTGGGATAGACTTAGATTGATCATAAACAACCTGATATGCTTTTTGAGCTTGATCATTTTGCGTATTTTGAGCATTCCCCTTAACAAACTCGGCTGTACCAGTCATTTTAGTTTGATCAAAAGTTAATGCTACGTTATCGGTTACCGCTCGTACAGTGACTTGAATCGTTTCCGAACTAGTTGCACCAAGTCCTTTAGCATCGTCAGTTAAATCATCTGGTGTTGAACCCACACCCATAGCATTTTGATCAATACGACCTGCTGCATCTACCTCATAGCTCGTAACGCTAACATCTACTTCAAAGTTCTCATGACGATTCACACCCGGCTGTGCTTGAATAGCCTCATACTGCTCAACAGTCAAATAGTTAACATTTGAATCATTCAGCTGAATGTCTACGACATGTGATCCATGTAATGTGCCATCGGTATTGACCAAAACAATTGTGTAACCACCAGAACCATTTAACATTAATGGCTTGTTGTTACCATCAACTAAAATCGCACCAGTATTTGGATCTCCCGTACCTAATACAACCGTTGTTGTACCAGCAGCAGACAATGTTAAGGTAATTGCACCTAAACGCTCAGGCTGATCTCCAGTTTTTGTACCATTCTGATCATTGTTATCTAAAATTTGAGGTGTTTTTAAGCCTAATTTAAGCGTTGTATCTTCTGGTGTACATAAAACTTCAGTGCTTGTTGTTAATAATGGTGGATCATTTGAAATAGGATTAACAATAACTTCAACGGTATAAGTTTCAGAACTTCCATTATCATTAGTTGTCGTATAGGTAAATTTATCTGTACCACTAAAATCTTTATCTGGCGTATAACTAATCGTACCATTTGGATTTACTACAGCCGTACCATGTGGTGTTTTTGATCCGCCATCAATAGTGGTATTATTTTGCGTTGCATCAGCATTGGTATGAATAGTATTAGTCGATTTTTCACCAGATGGTAAATATAAATCTTCGTTAACTTCTATTTTTTGAACTGTTTTTGAATCTGGATGGTCATCTTTCACCACAACATTAAATGAACCATTCACGCTATCGCCATCAGCGTCCGTAATCTTAATTGAATCAAACGCTAAATCGAACTGATCCGAGCTACCATGCTTAAATGCATTATGTAAGGTAAATTTATACTCAATCTCACCTTGAGCATTAATCGTTAATGTCACTTCAAACAGCGTTGTATTACCTGTTTTAGCAACAAGATGATGACCATCAGCAGAAAGCGTCACGTCAAATGGTTGCTCAGTCGTTTTACTCCAATCTTCTAAAGTATCTTTCGTTGCTTGAGTAAATTGCGCATCTTTTCCTGAGCTATTATCTGCACCCCAACCAACCTGTAAAACTCCTGTGGCAGTGGTTTTAGTCACATCTGTGGCACTACCAAATGTTAAGTATTTTTCGTCTAAAACAATGGTTTCACCATTTTTGACTAAAATCGGACTATCATCTTCAACAGTGACATTGATCTTGCCATTGGCACTCGCACCATGCTCATCTTTCACTTGATATGGCACATTAAAGTCTAAAATATCTTCAATGTTTTTATCTGGATGATCGACTGGACCATGTAAAGTAACCGTATACTCACCCGTTTTACTATCAAGTCTAAGTTCGATGACTTTATTGTCATTCACAGAACCTGTTACCGTATTCGTAGCAGAATCTAAAGTCCATACAACAGGCTGACCATTGCTGGTTAATTTTTCTTCTGGTTTGCCAGTTAGCGTATAAGTTAACTCTGCATCTTTATCAACATCCGTTACACTGATTTGACCTGTAAAGACTGCTTCATCGGTGCTATCCGTAGTACCATTATTATCTTTAATACCACCTATCAAACCTTCTTCTGAAACAACAGCTTTAGCTTCTGTATTGATGATCGGTGTATCGTTTTGACCCGTAATATAAATATTTAATTCCGCTTGACTAGTATCACCATCTGCATCACGTATAACGTAAGTAAATTTTTCAGTAAATTTTTCATCTTTATTTAGCTTTTGCGCTTCATCATTTAAAGTATATGTATACGTTCCATCTTTATTAACTTCTAGAGTGCCGTATATACCTTTAATAGAAACAGTTGTACTCTCTTTAAATTCTGTACCAGAAACTGATACTAAAACTTGACCTTCTGCACCGATGTTACCGTCACCGTTCCCCTTTGTATTATCGTTATCATTTTTTAAAATATTACCAGTAACAGGCTCCGCATCTTCTATAATACTGTTGACATCATCCACCGCAATTGGACTATCATCTTCAACAACTACACGTATAAAATTACTAGCAGATTGCCCATATTGATCCTCGACCTTATAAGGAACAATAAAGCTTAACGCATCTTCAAAAGTTTCTTCGGGATGATCAATTGGTGCATGTAAAGTAACTGTATATTTACCTGTAATACTATTCAACTGAATCTCGATTACTGCATTACCATTCGCAGTACGACCGACCACAGTATTCGTAGTTAAATCTAAACTCCATTCAACCTTTTCACCTAAACTTGTTAGTTTTTCTTCTGGAGTATCTGTTAATGTATATTTATATATAGCATCAGGTTTAGGAGCATTTGGAGCTGCAATAATTTTCCCTACAGCAACGTTACTGTCTGTGCTGTCTGTAACACCTTGAGTATCTTTAATTCCACCAAGCAAGCCTTCCTCGGATACAACTGCAAGTGCTTCCGTACCAATTTCCAAAGGATCATTTCTTCCTTTAACTGTAATGGTTAGATTTGCTACACTTTCATCACCATCGGCATCACGCATGGTATAAGAAAATATCTCTTGTACAGTATCCTGATCAGTTAATTGCTGAACTTCAAATTTGGTATTATCTAAAGTATAGGTATATGTACCATTTTCAAAAATTTTAAGTTGTCCGTATGGCGTCTCTACTATTTGTACACCGTGTTCTATTTCTTGCACAGTATAATTAGAGCCTGTATATTGAATACTTACCACCGTAGCATGATTATCTGCACCAACTTTATCATTATTTAAAACATTACCATTTAGTATAGAAAGATCATCTTCAATTAAAATAATTTCTTTGCCGTTAATATCTTCAGGAATATCATCAAATGCTATCGGACTATCATCCTCAACGGTGACATTGATCTTGCCATCGGCACTCGCACCATGCTCATCTTTCACTTGATATGGCACATTAAAGTCTAAAATATCTTCAATGTTTTTATCTGGATGATCGACTGGACCATGTAAAGTAACCGTATACTCACCCGTTTTACTATCAAGTCTAAGTTCGATGACTTTATTGTCATTCACAGAACCTGTTACCGTATTCGTAGCAGAATCTAAAGTCCATACAACAGGCTGACCATTGCTGGTTAATTTTTCTTCTGGTTTGCCAGTTAGCGTATAAGTTAATTCTGCATCTTTATCAACATCCGTTACACTGATTTGACCTGTAAAGACTGCTTCATCGGTGCTATCCGTAGTACCATTATTATCTTTAATACCACCTATCAAACCTTCTTCTGAAACAATAGCTTTAGCTTCTGTATTGATGATCGGTGTATCGTTTTGACCCGTAATATAAATATTTAATTCTGCTTGACTAGTATCACCATCTGCATCACGCATGATGTAGTTGAATTCTTCTTCAACCAACTCACCTTGCTTTAAGGCTTGTACTTCTTGCTTGTTATTGTCTAAGGTGTAAGTATAACTACCATCTGTATGGATGGTTAAAGTACCATACTTACCGTCTACAGTAGTTTTACCATCAACTAAAGACTTACCTTTAATTTCAGTCACTTGTGCATGACCATCTGCACCTACGGCATCATTATCGAGTACATTACCTGTAATTGGCGCTGCATCTTCCATAATATAGTTGACATCATCCACAGCTATCGGACTATCGTCCTCTACAGTAATGGAGATTTCACCACTCACCAAACCACGCTGACTATCCGTCACTTGATACGGTACCTTAAACTCTAAAGTATCTTCTTCTTTTTGATTTTTATGATCAACTGGACCAGATAAAGTAACCGTATACTCGCCCGTTACACCATTAAGCTCAATTTTGATTATTTCAACATTATTTGCAGAACCTATAATAGTATTATTAGTAGAGTCTAAAACCCAAGTAACAGCGTTACCATTACTTGTAATTTGTTCATTTGGAATATCTGTTAACTCATACTGAAGACCTGTATAAGAAGTAGTATCACCAACTATAATTTTTCCATTCTTAGTACTACTATCAGTAGTATCTGTATTACCTTTTTCATCAGGGTTAGCACCAACTAAACCTTCTTCAGAAACAATAGCTAAACTTGTTGTATCTATAGACTTAATAGTAATAATTTCTTTTGCTGTTGCTGTCTCACCACGTTCATCTTTAATTACATATGGAAATTCAACAATACCAGTAAAACCAAAATCAGGTATAAATGTAATAATCCCATTATTATCAATTACCACTTTACCATTTGGTACATCAATTTCTGTATTAGGTACATTCGGTTGACCATTAATACTAGTAATTTGAATTGTCTTACCATCTAAATCGTAGTCTTTATCTAAAGGATTTAAAATAATAGGTGTGTTTAATTCAGTCTCATACACATCATCAATTGCGAATGGAGGACGATTCAAATTATTTTCTATATTAAATAAATTATTACGATCAGTTGGGTTGGAGAAATCATTAATAATCGGTGTGGCCACTGCTACACCCTGAACAGTTAAATTCACACGATTTAAGATTAATGGATTAACACCATCAGCAACGGTATCTTCACCAATTCTTGCCAACTGTACAAAATGGTTACCACCACCACTCTCATCCCCAAAAGTATCGGCTGCAACTTCCACATAGTCTTTACCAACACGCTTGAATACTCGTCCATCATCTAAACGAATAATATTGGCATCTACAGCCTCAACAACATTTTGATAATCTGTTGCGAAATTTTCAATTTTTTCTAAATCAGAGATTTTATTTGATGTAAGATCATGAAATAATTCACTATTTAAATACAACTCACCATTGTAATCTTTTAAGTCACTACCTTTAATTTTAATAATACGACCATTTTTGAGTTGAATAACAACTAGACTTTCTTGTGAAAAAACAAGTTTTGTGTCTGATGGTAATTTAATTAAGCCGGATAATGATTTAACTTCACCCAACTTATTTTCATATACAACATTACCTTGAACAGCAATAACTTTCACAAAATTAACCATAGAACTGATACACCCAAAATTACATCAACACAATCGACTCTGAAACTCCATATAAGAGAAGAATCAATTTCTTGATCAAATTTTAACATAACATTACAAACAGTAGATTGGATTAGTTGAACCTTACCGCTTTAAAAGAGCAAAAAACAAATGTGTAAAATTACTTTCTTAAAATAAATAAAATAATTTCAATTGCTTAAAATTAACAATTCAAAAAAACAAGTGACTATTTTTTGCACCATGGTCTTATTTAATAAAAATATTAAGTGAAACTTAACTGTAATTTTATGTAAACTAACCAGTATCACATAGGATTACTAAACCCTAGGATTATTCCATAATTCATTTTTCACTTAACTTTAAATCGCTTTAAATAATGTTCGTAATTCAAAAGTCTTTGTAATTGACTGAATTACTCCCCTAATAAACAGCTTCATTTAACCTATGCCAATGGAGCATTTGCGACTAAATCCACAGAATCATGGATTTAAAATCAGCATGCAAACGTGATTCATCAATAAAAAAGCAAAGCCTTAGAAAAATAAAAATTTGAGATTATTAGAGAAATTATTTTTTAAAACAGCGAGATGCTATAAAAAACAATCTAAAAATTATCGTTATAATTTGATAAAAACCAAAATCGATTACATTAAATATTACTAAGCCACACCTACCTTCAAATAAATAAAGTATAAGAAAATTTTAACTTCGTACTCATTAAACACTTATATGTATAACCAGCAAAATTTTAGACTTACATCTATGCTAATCTTATTATTCTTGCTATAAAAAATTCTCTATATGCATATCCATGCTGACTTCTCAAAACCAGTAATCATCACACCTCAAGACTATCGATGGGTCAAATCCCCTAGTGGTGAAGTCAATCGTATGATGCTTGATCGAATAGGTAAGGAAAAAGCACGAGCAACAAGCCTCGTGAAATTTGCACCAAAATCTCAGTTTCCTAAGCATCATCACCCTCTAGGCGAAGAAGTATTGGTGCTATCGGGTGTTTTCACTGAGGATGCAAAACATCATTATCCTGCTGGCTGGTACATGCGTAATCCACACCAATCAGCACACCAAGTATCTAGTGAAAGTGGTTGTAAAATTTTCGTTAAACTCATGCAAATGACAGAGAATGAATTAGAACCGACTCGCATCAATACATCCGATCCAAATAACTGGATATTGAACCAAGGTCGGCATATTTGTCCTTTGTTTGAGTCAAAATTTGAAAAAACTTTTTTAGAAAAGTTGGAGGCGCATCAAAAGTTTGCTGAGAGAAAAGAAAAAGGCATCGAAATATTAATTATTGATGGTGAATTATTTTCCGATTCAAATATCTATCCTGCAGGAACATGGATACGCTTACCACAAAACTGTGATTTACAATTATCTGCAACTTCTGCCACAACAATTTATGTCAAATCTAAGCATTTACAATATGCTACTGATGTTTGGGAAAATAATGAGGCTCAAGAGTAATTCTATCGAATTTGTACACATCAAGATATTCATATTGATGGTTAAAATAAAATAGCACTAACCCATTAAAAATAGGTTTAGCGCTATTTCACCGTTATTATTGATTAAAATAATTTAATGGTAATTTCAAATAAGAAACTCCATTTTCCTCAGGTTCAGGAAATTGACCTGCTTTCATATTAATCTGAATTGATGGCAAAATTAGTTTTGGCATACTTAAAGTCGCATCACGTTGATTGCACATTTGCACAAATTCAGCTTTTTTTGTGCCATTATGAATATGAATATTGAATGTTTTTTGATGCTGAATATCAGTTTGGCAGATATATTCATCACGCGTTTCAGGCAAATAATCATGACACAAAAATACACGGGTGTTTTCAGGCAATTTATACAACCTTTGTACCGAGTCAAATAATACGTCTGCACTACCACGAGGGAAATCACAACGTGCCGTACCATAATCTGGCATAAACAAAGTATCCCCTACAAACACTGCATCACCCACCACATAGCTTAAACATGCAGGTGTATGCCCCGGTGTTGGAATGTTATAGGCATCTAACGCACCAATTTTAAAATACTCATGATCATCAAATAAATAATCAAAAGGTTGTTGAGCATTAAATTGCTTAATGTCTAAGTTATAAATCGCACTAAAGGTTTCTTGTACCAAGGCAATTTTATGACTCATAGCAATTTTGCCACCGAGTTCTAACTTCAAATACTGCGCAGCAGTGAGATGATCTGCATGCACATGGGTTTCTAAAATCCACTCAACACTTAAACCTTGTGCTTTAACATAGGCAATAATCTGATCTGCATGTGTGGTCGATGTAGTTGCAGATGCCGAATCATAATCCAAAACACTGTCGATAATGGCGCAGTATTTCGTTACAGGATCACTCACCACATAACTAAAAGTATTGGTCGCTTGATCAAAAAAATCCTGAACTATTGCTTGTTGCATGATTTATGCTCCAGACCATTTACGATGAATCAAAACACCTGCAAGCATTGCCACAATAAAATACAACACTTGATAATGACCTAAGCCAATAAGAGTAAAACTTGGCGCTGGACAAATTCCTGCAATGCCCCAACCTACACCAAACATTAACGCACCTATGATGAGCTTTGGATCAATTTTATTGTTGCTTGGTAACTCAATCGGTTCATCAAATACTGTTTTGGGTGCGGCACTACGCACCGCTTTTTGGAATGGAATAAATGCCACCGCAATTGCACCCATCATCACAAAAGCAAGACTGGCATCCCAATTGCCAAACAAGTCTAAAAAGTCGATAACTTTTTGTGGATTCGACATACCTGATACCATTAGGCCTACAGAAAAGAGCGAACCAAAAATAAAGGCTAAAATATTTTTCATCTTAGAATGCTCCGATCAAGTGACGAACCACATATACCGTGACAAAACCAGCAAACATAAAGGTCATAGTGGCAACAATTGAACGCTTTGATAAACGGCTGATGCCACAAATACCGTGACCACTGGTACAGCCTGAACCTAAACGTGTACCAAAACCAACCAAGAGACCAGCAATAATCATCATTAGTGGGCTTGCCGCTAATACAATTTCAGGTTGTACAAATAGACCGTAAACAAAAGGCGTAATGATTAAACCTGACAAAAACCAAATTGCAGGGGTTTTAAAGACGGTTTGAATATTTAGTACCTGACCAATTAAACCACTAATACCTGCAATACGACCGTGAACATAAAGATAGCCCACCACTGCAATGCCTAGCAGTGCACCGCCAATAAACGCAATCAGAAAATCATGCATGGGAAAATGCCATTAACAGTATTTAAACTTATATTATATAATCAAATATATTAATCAAGTGATTTTATGTTATTATGCGTGAAATTTCACAGTTTTGCCTTTTAGGAATTCAGGACACTGTCTATGAACATCTCTATCGACAACTTAAAAATTGAATTTACCCAGGTAGATACCGTTTCAAATTGTTTGAAAGTTCTCTCAAACCCTGACCGTTTAAAAATTTTATGTGTGTTAATCAATGGTGAATTAAATGTCCAACAAATAGAAGATTGTACAGACATTCATCAACCCTCTTTATCACAGCAACTTACGGTGCTTCGCAAAAATGAAATCGTCTCGACACGTCGTGAAGGTAAGCAAATTTTTTACCAATTAAGCGATCCAAAAGTACTGGGAATTATGCAAACCTTGTATCAATTGTACTGTCAGGAATAAATACATATCTTATGCCGCGCATGCATTGCTTCGTCTATTAACCGCAATTAAACATGTGGAACTCATTCAGCTCATGGCACAAACTGAAAGCCACCTTGTATCATCACAATTTAAAACAGTTTAGCCCACTATGAAGTATTGAATGGGTTTTGAGAAAATTGAAGCTTTTATTTAATTAGTTTCATAGACAAGTGTACTTAGTTCTCGTCTTAGTTTTTTTCAACACCCATTAAAATAATCTATACCCTTAAAAAGCGAATACATAAGCCCAATCTATCTATAAAAGCGATATTTTTAACTATTTAATACTGACCTTCATCGGCCATTGATTACCCAAATCATTAACGACATTAAACTCAATAAAACTATTTACATTGAGCGTAGATTTTAATTCCAAAGCATACTTATTCTTTGCCAATATCATAAAATCATTAAATCGTTTGCCATCTACATGTACGCCAACAAACGTGATATTCCATGGCGTAGGATTATTAATTAATAATGTTTTCCCTTGTTTCGTAAATTGAAGCTTGTGTAATTCTTCTTTTGTTGGTGCTTGAAC
Source organism: Acinetobacter sp. FY683 (assembly GCF_059515885.1). NCBI lineage: Bacteria > Pseudomonadati > Pseudomonadota > Gammaproteobacteria > Moraxellales > Moraxellaceae > Acinetobacter > Acinetobacter sp. FY683. Next base: position 11,646 of record NZ_JCAKNA010000046.1, read on the forward strand.
TTGAGTTGGGCGAACAAACAATTTTAATCGCAGCCTTAAAGGTAAAATAAGGCGCTGTTGATCAGGTTTCATTTTTTGTATTGCAGGAATTTGTAATATATTTAGCCAATAAATACTTTCTTTATCTTCTGCTATTTTAAATACATCTGGCAAAATAATTTTTACATTACGTTGCTCTTGGGCTTCTAACTTAAATATCGGATTAATAACAACTACTGGGACAATAATGTTTTCTGGCGCTATAGTTGGATCACCATCATCTATCCAAATTTGTACTAACGCAGGCTTATCTGTCGCACTATTAATCAAATTAAAAGAAGTACTTACTTCACCTGTCGGAATAATGACTCGAGTACGATCTATATTGACAACGGCTTGCGCCCATTGACTAGAAATAAATAGCAAAACAAAGACGATATTTTTATTGAAGGCTAACCAAAACTTGTAGCTGCGCATTAACTTCTCCAGGGGTAACAGTTTGCCCACTAATTTTTTCTAAAGACGCAATAAAAGAACCTGAATACAACGTATTATTATCAATATTTGCACCAATATTGCTTGTAAGAGTAGTGAATCCATACCAACCATTTGCATTACCAGTATAGTTAGCACCTGCACCAGCTGTATAAGAAGTACTTAGTAGATTAATAGCTGAGCCAGTTTTTGAGCTATAAATTTTAATTCCTACACCTGAAGCTTGACTGGGTGAACCATACTTACTATCAAGCAACATGGTTAAGCCTGTTGAACCACTAGTTAGACCCAACTTTCGTGCAGATGCAACTGCTGTCGCATTATTTACTAAAAACCCAATCGCTAGTTCAGGAGTTGAATTACTTGAAGCTGTGCCAGATTTTGCATTACTTTCACACGTTAAAGAAATATTAAAATTTTTCTGGGATGTATTCCCTGCATCTAAGGCAACAATCGTGGTTGTTGGAAAGAGCACATAAGAAGGATAATCACTTAAAGTACATATAGCCCCTCGAACAAAAGTCACTGAACTATTAAAAAGTCCCCAAGCGCCAGGCCAATAAGCATACCAACCGCCATATTGAGAAGCACTATCAGCACCAACGGATAATGCACTACTTAGTCCACCTCCTTGGAAAGCCGTATAGCCAAAGGGTTGACTCCAAGCATACTTATAACGAGTAGCAGCATTCGCATAATAAGTAGTACTGTTAATTTTAAACAATTCCATAGTTATGCCACTAAAGGCTTTAGCGGGTACATAAATATAGGTACCATCATTAAATAAATCTTCAGTATCTAATGCCCTACGCTTCCAGTAACGACTAAAATATTCTCCAGTTCTTACATTCGTTAAACGAAATGCTATATTTCTTACAAAACTGTAGTATGCATCATTAACTTCTGAGGCAAGATACATACCAGCATAAGGACTATCTCCATTCGTTGCATAGTATTCATATAGGCTATTTGCATCACTAAGAGCACACCGAAATAGAACTTGGTTTGCTGAATATCCGCCGTTATAACCACCTGTTAAAAAGCTTTTTGTACTACTTGCCAACAGAGTGCCCGATGGTTGGATAGAAGAACTACCACTAATTGAAATTGTATTTTGAATACCCATTGGGCCATCAGCAGTATCTGTAGATCCAGACCAAGAGGCTGCTGTATAACCAGCGGCTATTGCTTTTGCATCGACTGTAGGACTTAATGATATTGTTCGAATACAAGCAGCACAAACTGATGTCCCATAGCATAATAGTATTAATAAATATAGAAACCGCATATTAATTCTCCATTATGCATGTTATGTTCATCTGGTTTAAAATATTTTTCGTATTGACCTTAGCTATACTGTAAGGGATCTGACATGTTTGCTCTTCTGCAAACTGAACTTTTAAAATACCTTTTTCTTTATTAAGATGAACATAGAACGGTTTTGTTGCACAAACCTATCTGTAAAGGGTTTTTCAGCGATATAATTTTCAAATGAAGAAGCCTACACACAAAATCTACCGCACAACCAATTGGCCCGCATATAACCGAGCACTCATGAGTCGCGGAAATATTGCCATTTGGTTTGATCCTGCTACGCAATGGTATGCGCCATCAAAAGGCAAACAAGGGCGAAATCAAACCTACTCCGACGCAGCCATCCAATGCTGCTTAATGATTAAATCCTTATTCCGTCTGTCTTTACGTATGGT
>NZ_JCAKNA010000047.1:0-11447 GCF_059515885.1 Acinetobacter sp. FY683
CGCCATTTTTACCTTCTTTACCGTCACTAGAATTCCGACCATTCTCACCATCTTCACCAGTACCATCTTCACCCGAAATTCCACCAGTACCATCTTCACCCGAAATTCCACCAGTACCATCTTCACCACTAATTACGACCACATCAGATGTTGTAATAGTAGGAGTAATTTCGGCTTGAACTATTTGTGTCAGTGTAAGACTAATTGCAGTGGCTAAAACATGCTTATTGAGAAAAAGTGCTGCAATAAGAGACTTATTTTCTAGAGATATTTTATGTTTCTGAGTACTTTGATTAGAGTGATTTTCGTAAAACATATTAATTTTTCCTATTTTTCTATTAGGAATAGTTTTATAGATATGATCCATAGGGGCTTCTTTTACCTGATGTGTTGAGTTTTTATCAGTTTGTATTTAAACGTTATTTGATTGTTTTGTGTGCTTTTTTTGAAATTTTTTTTTCTAGTTATAATGGCTTTGTTGCATAAAGGTTTCATAACTATATGATTTAAAATAATTTGATTATTCTTCAACCTAAAATAAAACTTAACTAAATCAGTTGCTTACATATTTTTGCAACAAAGCCAGTTATAAGTATAAGTGGAAAAAAGTTTTTTCTTTAATTTCCCTAAAATTAACATAATACGGATTATACGAAACGAGAGTGTAAGCCCAAAATAGAAATGTCCGGTTTCTCCAAAGTAAAAATGTCCGCTTTTAGAATATGCACTTTTGCAATTTCCTTAGCGGACGGTTTGATATGTTGGTGTCTATGTCGGATAAAGAACTTAAACGATTGTCGGTCTTGCAAGAGATCTGTGATCAACGCATAACTCAATCCCAAGCTGCTCAGCTACTCCATATTTCAGAACGTCAGATCAGGCGCTTACTGCAGAAATACAAAGCTCAAGGTCCAGTTGCATTAGCCCATGCCGGTCGTGGTCAAATCAGTAACTCCAGGCTTCCTGAAGAACTCAAACTCAAGTGCCTCAATATTGTTTCGGATCAACTTTATGGTTTCGGACCCACTTTAGCGCATGAAAAGCTCACCACCGTGCATGGATTCGATCTTTCAGTAGAAACTCTGCGTTCCTGGATGATTGCAGCCGATTTATGGATTCCTCGCTTCAAGCGCCTGAAACGCCCATATCAGCCTCGTTATAACCGGGATTGCTATGGTGAATTGATCCAAATTGATGGCTCACACCATGACTGGTTCGAAGGACGTGTTGCTAAATGCTGTCTGCTGGTGTTTATCGATGATGCCACAGGCAAATTACAGCATTTACGCTTCTGTGAGTCAGAATCAACCTTTGACTATATGATTTCGACACGTTTGTATGTTGAACAGCATGGTAAGCCATTGGCATTTTACAGCGACAAACATTCAGTTTTTAGGGTGAATCAAAGCAGCAAGAAAGACACCAAGATTACCCAGTTTGGACGCGTACTCAGTACCCTCAATATCGATATCATCTTCGCTAACTCACCCCAGGCCAAAGGTCGCGTAGAACGTGCCAATAGAACCCTTCAGGACCGTCTGATCAAAGAGGTGCGTCTGGAAGGTATCAGTTCGATTGCAGATGCCAATAAGTGGTTGCCCTGCTTTATTGAGCAATTTAATCGTAAATTTGCCAAGATGGCCTTTAATCCTAAGGATCTACACCGGACTGTCACTGAAACAGCTGAAGAATTAGATGATATTTTTACCTGGCGTGAACCTCGAAGGGTCTCAAATAGTCTGACGATTACTTATGATAAATGCTTGTATCTCTTGGAGAATACAGAAGAAAATCAGAGGCTAATCGGTAAATATCTTGAGTTTCTGGAATACCCGGATGGTACAGTTGCAATTGAATATCAGGGAAGAAAAATCAATTACAGCATCTTCGATAAATTAAGTCAGCTTAACCAGCGAGAGATTGTTGAAAATAAACGTTTAGGTTCTGTACTAGCCCATATTCAACAACAGCACGAAGAATTAGAACAACAAAACAAACGTAATCGTTCTCAAAAGATGCCAAGCAGACGTGCACAGAAAAAAGTAATCAAAGAACGAAATCTGAATCCTGTGCTTGACTTGGAAGTGTCTGTATAGGACATTTCTATTTGGTTATTAGGTAGGACATTTCTACTTGGGAATAACAGAGAGCTTTTAGCTCTCGTTTTTTTATATTAAGGGTGGTAAAATCAATATACGCCATTGACGTATATTGATACATGTTATTTATAGAAACTAGCATTTTTACCAAGCAAATCAAAGATCTTGTAACTGATGAAGAATATCGTCAGCTTCAACAAGATTTATTGGTTCAGCCTGATAAAGGTGACTTGATAAAAAATGGTGGTGGCATTCGTAAAGTGCGATGTGCCCAAGGAAATAAGGGGAAAAGTGGTGGTATCCGTGTGATCTATTATTGGGTTACAGAGGATGACCAGATCTTTTTTCTCATCGCTTATCCTAAATCAGTAAAAGACACATTGACTGATAAGGAGACAACGATTCTGCGTCAACTCGTGAAGGAGCAATTTCATGGATAACAACCTATTTGATAGCCTCGTTTCTTCAATTAAAGAAGCAGGTTCAATTAAACGTAAAGAGATCCAAGCAAGCCGAGTGATAGAGCTTGAACTACCCAATATTAAAGAAGTACGTGAAAAGACAGGGTTAAGCCAAGTCGAGTTTGCAGCACGTCTTCATATCAGTGCAAGAACGCTACAAAATTGGGAACAAGGTCGTCGCTATCCAACTGGGCCAGCAGCAACGCTTATCCGTATCTTAGATGCACATCCAAGTGTGATTTAATACTTAAATATAAAAAAAGCTCAACAGAATGTTGGGCTTTTTTTTGTTTCAAGTACTTAGATGAATGTGAGTAAAGACATACAAATTTGCTTAAATTTTATCCCAAGATTTATCCGCAGAAATTGGGGATTATTTCTGTACAAAAAAGGCATATAAAACATATGGGATTATGCTTTGTATTATCACTTTGATTATTTACTAATCGATTTTCTTGGCAAGAAGTATCAAAACCGCTCATAAAAAAGCCGACTTGTTTCCAAGTCGGCTTTTGAACATCATCGAGCAAATAATTTATATCATAAGTTTTTGATTTTTATATGTTTCAATTTGTGCATTTCGTATAATGCCCATTATGTTAAATAAGGTTTAAAACTTAATATCCTGTAAATTAAAGTAGGTTGGATCAAACTCTATTTCTCCTATTTCATCCTCGATAATTTGAATGTAATCGTCATATCTTGGATGTTTTGGATCTTGTAATGCATCTAAAATATCAAGATATCCAAAAATTCCTCCAATATCTTCAAATGGAGCATGATTTTGACCATCTATGCAACATGGATATTTTTTATTTAAATCAGGAGATTGCCTACTCTCTACAGTAATCAAGTGTTCCCAACAATCGCCAAAATCATATGTATATATAATTTTTTTACCTACACGTAAAACATCTTTCAATTTTTGTCTTTTATTAATCTTTTCATGCTTAATAGTAGTGAACTCATGCAAATGGCTATCTTCCCAATCAAAAGCAGATTGAATAGCTTTATGAAGTCGAGATAACGTAGCATTAGATGAAATTTGAATAGTTCTCCAAATTTCAGGTTCACTGCCCAGAAGACTAATTTTTAGTTGAAAAATTTCATCAGAAGATTTGAGTTTTACAGTTCCCATAACAGCCTAATTCTCAAAAAGTAATTTAAGTTTCTCTAAAATTAACATAATACACCTTATACGAAATGCTTATTTTTATTCTTTCTAAATCAATGCTTTAATAACAATTCAAAAGCCCATTCCCCATTGAGTGGGCTTTTTAATGGATTTTTCACGTTCCACGCCTACTTCTTGATCAATGTTCCACGGGATTATTTAGTTTTAATTGCCAGAACACTTGTAGATTCAAAATGATTTTGGAATAAATGATTTAATTTTTGTACAAAAAATATACAGATTGCTAAATTAAAAACAGGCAATATATTTTAATAATGAAGTCTCCACTTTTTACAATTGTGTTGTTTTAAACCACATTTCGCCCCAAGAGTGTGGTTTTTTTTTGCCTATCCATTTGGTAAGAAGAAGCGACTTAAGAACCCTCTTTTTTTAGGCTCAGGTTCTATATGCTCTGGGACTGGAATACGTTTATTTTCTTTTTCTAACGTTGTTTCTGTTTTTACAGAAGTAGTCAATCCGTCATAGTTTGACTTGTTTTTTGAGACATTAGTAATGTCTACATTTGTTGAGGTATCTAATTCAGGTGATTTATCTGTAGTTACTTTCGATGGTTTCATTTCGATTAAAGTTAAGAGTGTGTCAATACGAGAATTAGCTTTAGTTTCTCTATCTTCTGCCTTTTCTAATTGTTTTTTTAAAAAATCGATCTGATTTTTGAGTTCTACAACTGTATTTTCACTGTATTCAACTGTATTTGATTCTTGTATTTGAGATGTATTAATACGTTTTGTGTTTTTCCCCGTATAGGGTTCGCCATAGACTCTTAATAGTTCAGAGAAGTCTATTGAACCATCATGATCACGACTTAAAGTTCCATTTTTTATGTCTTTATAAATTGTGGCACGCGATTTTTTATAGAGTGTTGCAGCATCACTAACACTGTATTTTGTATTTGTTTTCATGGTGTATTGCACTGTATTTTAGATACGTATTAATAAATACAATAAGTGTATTTATTAATACACTCAAGGCTTAAAGCCTAGATTTTGCAAATGAGGTATGAGCTGTTTTTGTTCTATAGGATCTCTCAACATATCTTTGATTTTTATCGCTAGGTCATCATAACTTTTGCCTGTTTCTGCTAAATAAGATAGTTCATGTAAACGTGATAGTTGATTACCGAACATATTAATTTGAGCATCCGTAAATTTATAAAATTTGTTTGGAGTTGTTTTTGTAGTAAGGGGAGCTTTTGGTTTTTCTTTAAAGGAAAAATGAATGTGAGTTACTTTGCGTCCTGTCTTTTTCTGTTCATATGTCACTTGTAATGGACTGTATTCATTAATTTGATCTACAGCTGTATCAATTACACGTTTTTTAAAGTCTCCAAATAAGGGATATTTTTTTCCTAATTCAAGCATTGAGCGTAAACTTTCGATAGAGATATCACGTCTTCCAATAGTCTTATACTGTATTAATAGTTCATATATACGAATTCCATATCCACTGTTAATCCCTGCAATATCAGAGAGAGCATATTTAGTAAATTCACGGCTTAGATTAGATATGAAAGGTAGAATCGGTTTAGAAAAGCGAATACCAATAACACTTTGCGTGTCTAAAAACTGAATTTCTTGTACCCATCGTATTTTTATAGACTTATCATCTGTTTGAAGATTAATAGATCGTTCATATAAACGATTAATTCCTTCTTTTAAATCTCTATAAGCTGTTTTTTCATGGGAACCTAGTTTTTGTAATTCGGCAACACTTACTGGATACAGAGTGTCATCTGTAATTGGTTGGTTTTTGGGGATAAGGGAAATAGCCGCAAGTATAATTCGTTGCTCTACTGCACTTAATTGATATGACGCTTCGATAATTTGATTTGATTTTACAACTTGATTCTTATTCAAAGTAAATCCATTTTTATTAGAAACTATGACAACTATATACTTGTCATAGTTAGTAGTCAATCCGTCATAGTTAAGTAGTCAATCCGTCATAGTTAGTAGTCAATCCGTCATAGTTAGTAGTCAATCCGTCATAGTTAATGGCTAAAACCATTGCTATATAAGGCTTTCAAGCTGCCTAAAACATTTAAAAGATTTAAAAATAATAAAAAAGGAAACATTTGAAAAATTGCCCTATGTTTTCGCTACGCTCAAACTCTATTGAACTTCGCTTTCGCTCAGTTCGAAGGGGCAATTTGGGGTTAATCTCAATATGAATTATTTAAAAACAAAAGAAAGAATGAATTCGCTACGCTCATAAAGTTTTGTATGCTCGCTTCGCTCGGGCTAAAAGCAACAACCATCATCTAATTTTCTATTCCCTAAAGTTTTCATTTTTTAAAACATGTTTTTCAGGAAGCCTAGGCGCGATTTTTGGTTGGATCACTCGTAGACACTCGCTGATAAATACTGTGAAACCTCATATTTTGCGTTTTTAGCCTTGTTTACATATTTTTATGTAGCTTTTACTGTTTTTAGAATAAAAAGCCTTAAATCGGCAATGAGAGCGTTTTATGGGGATTTATTTATTTGCTGAATATCAGTTCCGAAATTAGATATTGCGATCTGCTGACGCTTAATTTACGGAACTCTTATTTACGAAAAAACCATCTGTGTTTAATAAAACATCGTTTTTAAAGAAGATGGTGTTTTTTACTTCTTTTTAATCAAAGCTAGACTTTTATGCTTTCCGCACAAATATCATTTTTTGTAGATTTAATCTCCAGGCTACTTTTCTAAAGAATCATAAAATGAAGGTAAAATGTGTTACCTAGGAATCACTTAATTACTCGATGACAAATCGTAGTGATTAAGTCCAACCAAAGGCAAAGCCTTTGGTGATTGGCTCCGCCAATTTAAAAGGGGTTAAAAGCATCAAAACACCTTATTTTTAGCTGTTTTGATGCTTTATTATTCAAATTAATATTGCTTAATGACAATCTACTTTTACAGCATTTTATATTGATATTACTTAATGACAATTTATTTTGGTCTTTTTCATATTACTTGATGACATAAAATTCTTTAGTACAGTCCAATGAGTTGTTATAAAACCGAATGTCTTTCTTAATTGATAGGATGATTAGGTTCTAACAACCGAATTTCGTATAAGAGATTTTATGTTAAATCATAAAAATAAGACCTCATATGAGGTCTTATTTTTTTATTTGGTACAGTGATTAGAAATTATATTTCCAACCAATGTTACCTTGGTAGGCTTGGTTAGAATGGCTACCTGCAATGTATGATGCATTTAACCAAACTTGACTGTTTTTAGTTACTTGACCTTCTACACCAAGTTTAAGTTCACCTAGATTTGCAGATCCTTCATTTTCATAACGAATATTATCAATCACAACAGAGTATGGGTTGGTGTTATGAATAAAGTTAACTGCAACATATGGACGGTAGTTTGTTAATTTATTTCCATTGGTTGGAATATCTAAATAAGTTTTAACACCCATGCGTGCTTGTATATTGTCTTTGCCATGGTTGATAGCAACACTTTGAGCATCTTTGAAATCGTCAGCATGCACACCTTGGTAAATGAGTTGAACTTGTGGTTGAATCCACCAGTCTTTTTTACCATTTTTATTTAATAGAAAGTCACCACCTGCTTCGATAGAGGCTGTTACACCCGATGAATCGTATTTATGTTGATTTTGATCTGGTGTATCAATTTTATTGTTGAACTTGTTCCAAAGCACCCAACTATCAATATAAGCACCACGCTTTTCTACAGGGTGTGCATACCAAGTCCCATATAGACCTAAGCTATAACCATTGATTTTTGTTTTAGATTCACGATCTGTGAGGTTTGAACGTGTTTTACCATTGTAGTAAGCAAAACCAGTCATCGCACCTAGGTTGAATTGATCTTCTTCACCTAAAGTCACTAATCCAGCGCCAATTTGAGTCACTAAGCTATTACCTGTCGTTTTTAGCTGGCTTTTCATGGTTTCAAATTTGTTATGATTACCATATGCACGAACCCAAACATTCCCTACATCTTTATTATTCTCTAGATTTTGATATTGACTAGCACCTTCACGATCTTCTAAACGAGAAGTGAATAAGGTATTTCCCATGGTTTCTACAGCAAGATACTCACCCACATTAGGTGTATAAACTGGGCCTGTAGGTGGATTAGATGGATTGCTATTCAATTGGCTTTTTAAATACCAGTTATCAAAGGAACCACTAGAAGTTATTTCTTGTTTATTTAGGTGTAGAAGATAATCATATGCACCAACGGAAATAGCCCCATTGGCTAAATAAAAAGTTTGATCTGATTCAGATCTTCCTGTTTGAATGACATTAATACCATTCACTGTTTGTGCACTTGTTCCACCAACGTTATTAAATCTAAGCTCAGTTGTTCCTGATGCAGTTCCTAAAATGACCAATTTGTCAGTTGGGCTATTATCTCCTCCAAATACTGTATTAAAAGTAATGTGTCCGTTAGTACCTTCTCTAATCCAATTATTGACTGTCAGTGTTTGCCCAACACAACTAGTGCAATTGTTCTTAAAGGTCAGACTAGTATTAGATTTAAATGTAGCATTGCCATTAATTTTTGTATTTTTTCCTGAAATACTCACATCAGTATTATCATTTGAAATTAAATTGCCATTAATTTCTGTTTCTACTTTGCTAATGATTTCAAGTGTATTGGCTACTGCTGATTCTAGAATAATATCTCCAGTAATGGATGAACCATTCTCAAGCGTAAGTAAGTTCTTACCACCTATTGTACGGATTGCAGCCCCTCTAGTACCATCAAATCCTGTTTTACCTTTACTTCCAATCTGTTCTCCATCATCCATCTCAACACTATTATTTAGGCCTTCTCTTCCGCCAAATCCACCTATTCCGCCAATTCCACCATTCCCTCCTTGTATTATGCCATTATTAGTTATTATTAAATTACTGCCGTGAATAGCATCCCCCCCTATTCCGCCATTTCCTCCATCTCCACCGTCACCCCCTATTCCGCCATTTCTTCCATTTCCAGGAATACCCCCATTCCAGCCATTTCCCCCAAATCCACCTCTTCCGCCATCTCCGCCATTTCCTCCATCTCCGCCATTTCCTCCATTCCCTCCTTGTATTGTGTCATTATTAGTTATTATTAAATTACTGCCGTGAATAGCATCCCCCCCTATTCCGCCATTTCCTCCATCTCCACCGTCACCCCCTATTCCGCCAATTCCACCATTTCCGCCAATTCCAATAATGTTACCACTTCCGTCATCATAACCATTTCCGCCATTTCCGCCATTTCCTCCAGTAGAAGCGGATCCTCCATTTCCACCATTTCCGCCATTTCCTCCTTGTATTATTTCATCGTTAATCAAAGTAAAATCATTCCCGCTAATACCAAATCCACCTCTTCCGCCATTTCCGCCATTTCCGCCAATTCCGCCAATTCCGCCATTTCCGCCATTTCCGCCAATTCCGCCAATTCCGCCATTTCCGCCAGTAGAAGCGGAGCCGCCATCTCCAGCCATTCCCCCAAATCCACCTCTTCCGCCATCTCCGCCAATTCCTCCATTTCCTCCTTGTATTATTTCATCGTTAATCAAAGTAAAATCATTCCCGCTAATACCTATTCCGCCAATTCCGCCATTTTTACCTTCTTTACCGTCACTAGAATTCCGACCATTCTCACCATCTTCACCAGTACCATCTTCACCCGAAATTCCACCAGTACCATCTTCACCCGAAATTCCACCAGTACCATCTTCACCACTAATTACGACCACATCAGATGTTGTAATAGTAGGAGTAATTTCGGCTTGAACTATTTGTGTCAGTGTAAGACTAATTGCAGTGGCTAAAACATGCTTATTGAGAAAAAGTGCTGCAATAAGAGACTTATTTTCTAGAGATATTTTATGTTTCTGAGTACTTTGATTAGAGTGATTTTCGTAAAACATATTAATTTTTCCTATTTTTCTATTAGGAATAGTTTTATAGATATGATCCATAGGGGCTTCTTTTACCTGATGTGTTGAGTTTTTATCAGTTTGTATTTAAACGTTATTTGATTGTTTTGTGTGCTTTTTTTGAAATTTTTTTTTCTAGTTATAATGGCTTTGTTGCATAAAGGTTTCATAACTATATGATTTAAAATAATTTGATTATTCTTCAACCTAAAATAAAACTTAACTAAATCAGTTGCTTACATATTTTTGCAACAAAGCCAGTTATAAGTATAAGTGGAAAAAAGTTTTTTCTTTAATTTCCCTAAAATTAACATAATACGGATTATACGAAACGAGAGTGTAAGCCCAAAATAGAAATGTCCGGTTTCTCCAAAGTAAAAATGTCCGCTTTTAGAATATGCACTTTTGCAATTTCCTTAGCGGACGGTTTGATATGTTGGTGTCTATGTCGGATAAAGAACTTAAACGATTGTCGGTCTTGCAAGAGATCTGTGATCAACGCATAACTCAATCCCAAGCTGCTCAGCTACTCCATATTTCAGAACGTCAGATCAGGCGCTTACTGCAGAAATACAAAGCTCAAGGTCCAGTTGCATTAGCCCATGCCGGTCGTGGTCAAATCAGTAACTCCAGGCTTCCTGAAGAACTCAAACTCAAGTGCCTCAATATTGTTTCGGATCAACTTTATGGTTTCGGACCCACTTTAGCGCATGAAAAGCTCACCACCGTGCATGGATTCGATCTTTCAGTAGAAACTCTGCGTTCCTGGATGATTGCAGCCGATTTATGGATTCCTCGCTTCAAGCGCCTGAAACGCCCATATCAGCCTCGTTATAACCGGGATTGCTATGGTGAATTGATCCAAATTGATGGCTCACACCATGACTGGTTCGAAGGACGTGTTGCTAAATGCTGTCTGCTGGTGTTTATCGATGATGCCACAGGCAAATTACAGCATTTACGCTTCTGTGAGTCAGAATCAACCTTTGACTATATGATTTCGACACGTTTGTATGTTGAACAGCATGGTAAGCCATTGGCATTTTACAGCGACAAACATTCAGTTTTTAGGGTGAATCAAAGCAGCAAGAAAGACACCAAGATTACCCAGTTTGGACGCGTACTCAGTACCCTCAATATCGATATCATCTTCGCTAACTCACCCCAGGCCAAAGGTCGCGTAGAACGTGCCAATAGAACCCTTCAGGACCGTCTGATCAAAGAGGTGCGTCTGGAAGGTATCAGTTCGATTGCAGATGCCAATAAGTGGTTGCCCTGCTTTATTGAGCAATTTAATCGTAAATTTGCCAAGATGGCCTTTAATCCTAAGGATCTACACCGGACTGTCACTGAAACAGCTGAAGAATTAGATGATATTTTTACCTGGCGTGAACCTCGAAGGGTCTCAAATAGTCTGACGATTACTTATGATAAATGCTTGTATCTCTTGGAGAATACAGAAGAAAATCAGAGGCTAATCGGTAAATATCTTGAGTTTCTGGAATACCCGGATGGTACAGTTGCAATTGAATATCAGGGAAGAAAAATCAATTACAGCATCTTCGATAAATTAAGTCAGCTTAACCAGCGAGAGATTGTTGAAAATAAACGTTTAGGTTCTGTACTAGCCCATATTCAACAACAGCACGAAGAATTAGAACAACAAAACAAACGTAATCGTTCTCAAAAGATGCCAAGCAGACGTGCACAGAAAAAAGTAATCAAAGAACGAAATCTGAATCCTGTGCTTGACTTGGAAGTGTCTGTATAGGACATTTCTATTTGGTTAT
>NZ_JCAKNA010000048.1:0-9741 GCF_059515885.1 Acinetobacter sp. FY683
CGCGACTCATGAGTGCTCGGTTATATGCGGGCCAATTGGTTGTGCGGTAGATTTTGTGTGTAGGCTTCTTCATTTGAAAATTATATCGCTAAAAAAGCCTTTACAGATAGGTTTGTGCAACAAAGCCTTTTATAGGTTATCCTTGAATTAGAAAACTGTCGATGAGAGCTCACTCTATTCTAGTAAAAATGCTTAAAAATTCAGCATTTGAATTAAGTATTTCTTGCGAAGAGAATGCACTACCTTTGTGCATAAGTCTATAAAGGTATTGGAATTATTTATAAATATTCAATTCTACTATAACCTCAAAAGAATGATTAAATTTCCTTTAAATATAAACATATGGCGTTTAATAAATTTATAAAAATTAAAATTATTTCAAAAATATAATTTTCAAATCTCCATAGTTTGCCTAATAAAGTTACATAAAAATTACTACAAAAAAAATAATGCACTGAAAAAAAGCAAAAATAAATATAATTATAAAACAATATCTTGCGTTAAAAATGATTGGACAAGGTTAAAAAAACATTATTTAAAAATGCTTGCATAAAAAAGATACGTTTGTTATTTTTATGTTGAAAAGAATACAAAAATATTTTTAATAATTGTATTTTTCTAGTAATTATCTCAATAGAGAGGTATGAAAAATGGCTTTAAAGGATATAAGTCAAGCTCAGGAAAGTAAGCTGGGTAAAGGATTAAAGCAAAGACATGTCACGATGATTTCTCTAGGAGGAATTATTGGGGCTGGGCTTTTTGTTGGTAGTAGTGGGGTAATTGCAACCATTGGCCCAGCAGCAGTGTTTAGTTATTTGTTAGCTGGTTTAGTCGTGCTATTTGTTATGCGTATGTTGGGGGAAATGGCAATTGCCATACCTGGTATCGGTTCCTTTACTGAATACATTCGCGCTGGATTAGGCAATGGGGCCGGATTTACTTCAGGATGGTTATATTGGTATTTCTGGGTAATTGTGGTTGCTGTTGAAGTGGTTATTGGTGCAGAAATGCTCCAAGTCTATATCGATGCGCCTCAATGGATAATTGGTATTGTATTGCTACTCGTATTGACCTTAGTCAATATCATGTCTGTAAAATCCTATGGTGAATTCGAATTTTGGTTTGCTTCATTAAAAGTTGCAGCAATCATTGTATTTGTAGCTATTGCCTTGTCTTATGCAACAGGTATTACAGCTCCAAGTGGCTCTACCTTTAAAAACTTGTATGAAAATTCATTTATGCCGCATGGCTGGTTATCGGTTATTGCCGGTATTCCAATGGTGATTTTTGCAATTTGTGGTGCTGAAATTGCGACTATTGCTGCTGCAGAATCTGATGAGCCAGCAAAAAGTGTTGCTTCAATGACGCGTTCGGTCATTGTCCGCGTACTTTTATTTTATGTTTCATCGATTTTAATGGTCACTGCTGTGGTGCCATGGGAAACTATTGTTAAAGGTCAGTCTCCATTTATTCTTGCAATGAATATTATGGACATTCCTTATGCCTCACAAATTATGCATGCCGTTGTTTTAGTTGCAGTGTTGTCTTGTCTCAACTCTGGTATTTATGTCGCTTCTCGAGTGATTTACAGCTTATCGAACCGTAATGAAGCACCGAAGAGCCTGCAAAAAGTTTCAAAAAGTGGTGTTCCTGTTAAAGCGGTCTTAATCAGTAGTTTAATTGGCTATATCGCAGTTTTAGCGTCAATTCTCTCATCAGAAGTGGTATTCATGTTCCTGATTAATGCATCAGGTGCAATTATGCTTTTGATTTATTTATTAATATGTGCTTCTCAACTTAAATTACGTCGACATTTTGAGCGTACTGCACCAGAGCGTCTAGCTTTAAAAATGTGGCTTTTTCCTGGTTTAACCTATGCGGTTATTCTTTCGATTACGACAATGTTAGTAGCAATGGCATTTACAGAGTCATTCAGATCTCAAATTTATTCAAGTTTGATTTTAGTAGCTGTGATTTACACGATCTATTATTTCAACTTTGCACGTGATAAATCAAAAGAAGCCCTATCTCAAAACCTTTCAAAACTACCAAAACACGATTCTTAATTAGAGAGAAATTATGAATAGCGCAATACAAGCCCAGTTAACACGAACAATCAGCCGATCAAAAGAAATTTATGATGAAGCGGTAAATTATTTACCGGGTGGCAATACTCGTACAACAGTATATATGAAGCCACACCCTATTTACGCCAGTCATGGTGAGGGTTGCCGTGTTTGGGATGTTGATGGTAATGCTTATATTGACTGTATTAACAACTTTACATCGAATATCCACGGTTATAACACTCCAGTTATTAATGCTGCTATCAACCAACAATTAACTAAGGGTACTTGTTTCGGTATGCCGACATATTCCGAAGTTAACTTGGCCAAATTGATTGTAGAACGTGTTAAATCAATCGACGAAATCCGTTTTACCAACTCAGGAACGGAAGCAGTAATGATGGCTCTAAAAGCTGCACGTGCTTACACTAAAAAACCTAAGATCGCTAAAGTTGAAGGTGCTTATCACGGCTCTTATGACTATGCAGAAGTTAGCCTTGATTCTAATCCAAAAAATTGGGGTAAAGATGAGCCAATTTCTACAGCATATGCAGCAGGTACGCCACAAGCAGTGTTAGATGATGTTGTAGTTTTACCTTTTAACGACCTTGAAAAAACAGAAGAGATTCTTCGTAAAAATGCAGATCAATTAGCAGGCGTATTGATTGACCCAGTTCCAAATCGTGCGGGTTTGATTCCTGCAAGCCAAGCTTTTATTGATTTACTTCGTAAATTAACAAAAGAACTAGGTATCTTATTGATTTTTGATGAAGTAATTTCTTTTCGATTAGGCTATCACGGTGCTCAAAGTATTTGGGGTGTTGAAGCAGACTTAACAGCTTTGGGTAAGATTATTGGTGGTGGTTTTCCTATTGGAGCAGTTGGTGGAAAAAAAGATGTAATGGCAGTTTTTGATCCAACTAAAGGTAAACCAGCTTTACCTCATGGTGGTACATTCTCAGCAAATCCAATTTCTATGATTGCTGGTTATGAAGCATTGCAATTATTAGATGAAAAAGCATTTGATTATTTAGATCAAATCGGTGGAAAATTACGTAATTCAATCAATAAATCATTTGAAAAATATAATTTTTCAGGTGTGTGTGTGGGATTGGGTTCATTGTTAAAAATTCATTTTACGGATAATGAAATTAAGAATTATCGTTCTATTTATCCTGATGAAAAACAAAATAAAATTTTGGAATTCTTTCACAAGCAGATGTTGAATAGAGGGATTCTCACTGCGAGTTATGGTTTGATTGCTCTTTCTACAACAATGTCTTTAGACGATATTGAAGAAATCAGCACAGCAATTGAATTAACAATTGAAGAAATTTCCAAGATTTTTTAATTGAATAGTTAATAAAGTTGAAGATTATGCACGAAAGACAAAAATACTCTATTAATCCTGATCCTTACTGGTGGAATGCAGCACCACTTCCAGAAGGAACAAGTCAGTTACCTAGTCAAGCTGATGTTCTAATCGTCGGTTCGGGTATTACAGCAATGTCAGCGGCTATTACCTTACTAAAGAATGGTCGCAAGGTCACTGTAATTGACCAGAATAAAATTGGAAGTGGCGCGAGTAGACGTAACGCGGGTTATGTATCACGTTCTTTCAAACATAGTTTTGCAGATTTAGAAAAAAAATACGGCCTAGACTATGCCATTAAATTGCATCGTGAATTAGATGAATCTGTTCGATCTGTACAAGAGTATGTAGATACTTACAAACTCGATTGTGATTTAAAATTTCTAGGTCGTTTACTTCCTGTTCCTAATTCTTCACATTTTAAAGCCTTAGAAGATGATTTAGCTAAGCAAAAACGTTATCTAGGTTTTGAATATGAAATGTTAGATAAAACTAAATTACAGAGTGAACTTGCAACAGATAGTTATCATGGCGCTGCATTAATTCCTGATTTAGGTGGAATTCATCCAGGTAAATATCATGCAGGTTTGCTTAAAGTAGCACTATCACTAGGCCTTGAAATTTGTGAGGAGGTGAAAGCTTTAGAAATTCTTTCATCAGGTGATGTTAAACAAGTAAACACTACTAAAGGTGTGATTTCAGCTAAGGAGCTGATTTTAGCAACGAATGGTTATACTGATTTACTGTTTCCATGGTTACGCAGACGCATCATTCCATTTGATGCTTACATGATCGCGACTGAAGAACTACCTGAAACATTGGTGAAAAAAATTATTCCAAATAATCGAGTTGTGATTGATACCAGTCATAACCCACTATTTGTACGTCAATCCCCTGATGGTAATAGTATTTTATTTGGAGGTTTAACTGCGACTAAACCAGGAAGTTTTGAAGAAAAAGGTGAGCATCTTGCGAAAATCCTGCGTCGCTTATTGCCAGATTTAGCCGATAAGCAGTTGGCTCATTCTTGGACAGGTAAATGTTCAGGTACTTTTGACCTATATCCACATGCAGGACAACATGAAGGTATTTATTACTCATTAGGTTACTGCTTTGTTGGTGTACCAATGGGCACATATTTAGGTAAAAAACTAGCCTTAAATATATTGGGTCAAAGCGAAGGCAAGACACTGTTCTTTAATCGCAAGTTTCCTACTATTCCATTTTACCGGGAAAAACCTTGGTTCCTATCTACCGTATTCAAGTATTACGACCACTTAGATAAAGGGACTCCAGCATACGATTTTGCATATCAATCTAATTAAGGATGAATCAAACAATGAATACTTACGTAAAACGTTCAACACATACATACTTTCCACGTGTAACTTATGCATCTTCGGGAGAAGATTTTACTCAATTACATGAGTATTTAGATGGTGAAATTTCTACATTTAAAGCTGAAAATCTAGGTAAATATTATCCTAATATTATCGGTGGTGAAACTCGTGAAGGTAATGAAATACATACAGCTCTTTCACCAATTGATAATGAGACAATTCTTGGTACTTTTGCATTAGCCAATGAAGACCTTGTTAATGAAGCTGTGAAAAAAGCACAAGAAGCTTATAAGACATGGTCGGCAACACCTTGGCAAGAGCGTGTTGCACGTGTTCGTCGTTGGGCTGACGTACTTACGCGTGAAAAATACAATATCGCAATTGCAACCATTTTTGAAATTGGTAAATCAAGAATCGAAGCGCTAGGAGAAGCTGATGAAGTATTGGATATGATCCCATACTACTGCGATGAAATGGTTCGAAATAATGGTTACCATCAATCATTACGTCGCGCATTTGCTCATGAAGAAACAAGTACACGTCTTCGTCCACTAGGTGTTTTCGGTGTTATTTCACCATTTAATTTTCCATTAGCATTGTCTGTAAACCTGATTGTAGGTGCGATTTTAACAGGTAATACGGTTGTTTATAAACCTTCTCCAGACTGTGGTATGACAGCGACTTTACTAATTGAAGCATTACAGGAAGTTGGTTTAGGTGATCTTGTCCAATTAGTTCATGGTCATGATGTAGTTGGTAAAGCTATCGTTAATCATCCTAATGTTGCAGGTATTGCATTTACAGGTTCTTACAACACTGGCATGGCAATTTTCCGTCAAGTGAATAGTGGCATTTATACTAAACCTGTCATTGCTGAAATGGGCGGTAAAAACCCTGCCTATGTCTCAGCTTCTGCGGATTTAAAAACAGCAGCAAGCGGTGTGGCACGTTCTGCTTTTGGCTTACAGGGACAAAAATGCAGCGCAAACTCAGTAGTTTATGTACATGAATCTGTAAAAGATGCATTCGTTAAAGAACTTATCACTGTCGCTGAAGCGTTAAAATTCAATGATCCAACCCAGAAAGATACTTTTGGTGGACCAGTTTATAACAAAGCAGCTTTTGATCGTTATCTAAATGCAGTTGAAGAAGCAAAAGCAGAAGGTACTGTATTATTTGGCGGTAATGCATTGAATCTTCCTGGCTTAGAAAAAGCTTATTACGTTTCTCCTGCCATTGTTGAAGTACCAAAAGGTCATCGTCTCACTAAAGATGAATTGTTTGCTCCATTCGTCGCGATTCGCACATTTAGTGACTTAGAAGAGGCAATTGTTGAAGGTAATGATGTTATCTATGGTTTAGCGGCAGGAATTTATACACAAGATGATAAAGAACTAGAATACTTCCTGAACTTTGCTGAAGCAGGCGCATTGTATGCGAACCGTGCCAGTGGTTCTACTACAGGTGCATGGCCTGGTATTCAAAGTTTCTGTGGTTGGAAAGGTTCAGGTGTAGGTCACAAAGGTGGTTTAGGTCCTAATTTTATCCAACAGTTCATGCGTGAACAAAGTCATACCGTAATTCGTTAATTTCTAATAAATATCAATACATTACCCTTGTGTAAGGCAAGGGTAATGGGTTCTTTTTGCCTAAAATTTGAGAAAAAAAGTGATTAACAAAGTAAAAAATACGATGGCAGAAGTGCTGGACCAAATCAAAGATGGATCAACCATCATGATTGGTGGTTTTGGTACCGCTGGTCAGCCAGCTGAACTGATTGATGGCCTGATCTCACTTGGTGTGAAAGATCTGGTGATCGTCAATAACAATGCCGGTAACGGCGACTATGGTCTGGCAAAACTCCTTAAAGCTGGCGCAGTACGCAAGATCATCTGCTCTTTCCCGCGCCAGTCAGATTCCTGGGTATTTGATGAGCTGTACCGTGCCGGCAAGATCGAGCTGGAACTGGTGCCACAAGGGAACCTGGCCTGTCGTATCCAGGCTGCCGGTATGGGACTTGGTCCAATCTATACCCCTACAGGTTTCGGTACCTTGCTGGCTGAAGGCAAACCTACCCTGAACTATGAAGGTAAAGATTACATTTTAGAAAATCCAATTAAAGCGGACTTTGCACTGATCAAGGCTTCTAAGGGTGACCGCTGGGGCAATCTGGTGTACCGCAAATCAGCCCGTAACTTCGGTCCGATTATGGCGATGGCGGCAGATGTGACCATTGCCCAGGTTTCTGAAGTCGTTGAACTCGGTGCACTCGATCCTGAACACATCATTACCCCAGGAATTTTCGTACAGCACGTTGTACAAGTACAGCCTGCACAGTAATCACGGATAGGAGAAAAAAGATGAGCTATACCAAACTGACCCGTGACCAGATTGCTGAACGTGTTGCCCAGGACATTCCAGATGGTGCTTATGTCAATCTTGGCATTGGCTTACCCACTAAAATTTCAAGCTACCTGCCTTCAGGCAAAGATGTCTTCCTGCATTCTGAAAATGGCTTATTGGCTTTTGGTCCACCTCCTGCTGAAGAAGACCGTGATCCTGAACTGATTAATGCCGGTAAAGAATTCGTGACCATGCTTGAAGGTGGTGCTTTTTTCCATCATGGGGATTCATTCGCGATGATGCGTGGTGGTCATTTAGACATCGCAGTTTTGGGCGCTTTTCAGGTGGCTGCAAATGGTGATCTGGCCAACTGGCATACCGGTGCACCAGATGCAATTCCTGCAGTCGGTGGTGCCATGGACTTGGCGGTTGGTGCGAAGCAAGTTTTTATCACCACAGATCATGTCACTAAGAAAGGTGAGCCGAAGATTGTGGCTGAGCTTTCTTATCCAGCAACAGGACTGAAATGTGTAGACCGCATTTATACCGACCTGTGCGTAATTGACGTGACTCCGCAAGGTATGAAAGTGATTGAGAAAGTCGAAGGCCTATCATTTGAAGAACTGCAGTCAATGACGGGTGCGAAACTGATAGATGTGACACAGGGATAGGGAAGAGAAGATCATATGAAAAATGCATATATCATTGATGCTATCCGTACCCCATTCGGCCGCTATGCGGGTGGCCTAGCACCTGTCCGTGCCGATGATCTGGGTGCTGTGCCGATTAAAGCCCTGATGGAGCGTAACCCGAGTATCAACTGGGAAAAAGTAGATGACGTGATTTACGGGTGTGCCAACCAAGCCGGTGAAGACAACCGTAATGTCGGTCGTATGTCAGCTTTGCTTGCTGGCATGCCATATCAAGTACCTGCAACAACGATCAACCGTTTATGTGGTTCATCACTTGATGCTGTAGCAATTGCAGCACGTGCAATTAAAGCCGGTGAAGCGGATCTGATCGTGGCTGGTGGTGTGGAATCCATGTCACGTGCGCCATTTGTCATGGGGAAATCTGATACAGCTTATGGCCGTAGCCAAAAGATTGAAGACACCACCATGGGCTGGCGCTTCATCAATCCAAAATTGAAAGAGTTGTATGGTGTAGAAACCATGCCACAGACTGCGGAGAACGTAGCAGAGCAGTTCAATATCAGTCGTGAAGATCAGGATAAATTTGCCTTAGCCAGCCAGCAACGCACAGCAGCAGCTCAGGCACGTGGCTTCTTTGACAAGGAAATTATCCCAGTCGTAATCCCACAGCGTAAAGGTGATCCGATTGTAGTGGATAAAGATGAGCATCCTCGTGCTTCAACCACACTTGAAGGATTAACGAAGTTAAAACCTGTGGTAAAAGCAGACGGTACTGTGACTGCAGGCAATGCCTCAGGTATCAATGACGGTGCAGCAGCACTCCTGATTGCTTCAGATGAAGCTGTTAAAAAATACAGATTAAAACCACGTGCCAAAATCATTGCTGCAACTGTCGTAGGTGTTGAGCCAAGAATTATGGGCTTTGGTCCAGCTCCAGCGATCAAAAAACTACTTGATCAAACTGGTCTGACTCTAGATCAGATGGATGTCATTGAACTTAACGAAGCCTTTTCAGCACAAGCTTTAGCTGTAACTCGTGACTTGGGGCTTCCTGACAACGCGGCTCATGTGAACCCGAATGGTGGAGCAATTGCAATTGGCCATCCACTAGGTGCTTCAGGTGCACGCCTAGTAGCGACAGCTCTAAACCAGCTTGAAGCTATAGATGGAAATTATGCACTTTGCTCAATGTGTATCGGGGTCGGTCAAGGTATTGCTTTAATAATTAAACGTTAAAAATGAGAACACAATGAAATTTAAATTAACATTACTAACAGTAGGAATAGCAATCCAAAGTAACAGTTTTGCTGAGGGAACACAAGAAATTGAGCCTACATTCAATGGCTCAATCAGTGCAGTATCTGCTTATGTTTCACGTGGTGGTACAAATGCGCCAGAAAATCCTGATCCAGTTATTCAAGGTTCTTTAACTGCTGGGTATAACGGATTCTACGCATTCTACTGGTTTTCACAATTAGATTATTCTATTAAAGAGTTACAAACAGGAAAGTCAGCGAAAGCGACAGACTTTTACGAGCATGATTTATTTTTAGGGTATGCCAATAATTATAAAAATATTAATTATGATATTTTTACAGCTATTTATTACTATCCAGGGGCTTTGTTGCACAAAGATTTGAAATGCAAAGCGCACCTAATTGAGCCAAATTTAAGGCGTAACTTGGGTAAGTGGTCGACCTAATTCCGTAAATCTGTTAAGGACTGCTACACGTGCATGGATCTCATTCACTTGGCTATCAAAACTCCTTGCACTGAGTTTATCTCCTAATAATTTGATGCAATGCATCTTAGTTTCAACCAAACTTCGCCGATGATAGCCTGACCATTTTTTCCATAGTGTCCTGCCTAAACGTTTAATTGTTCGAAGTAATTCATTTCGCTCTAGCGAGCTACTCTTTGTATCTTTCCATGGTTTCGCATTTTTTCTAGGTGGAATCACCGCATGC
>NZ_JCAKNA010000049.1:0-8976 GCF_059515885.1 Acinetobacter sp. FY683
ATAAGTCCACGTTTACCTTGCAATAAGTCCACGTTTACCTTGCAATAAGTCCACGTTTACCTTGCATTTGTACACAAATAATATTAACGTGGACTTATCAAAATAAAAAATGCTTCTTATGAAAGATTTAGTGGTAAAAGATAATGCTTTAATAAATGCGAGCTACAACTTAGAGTTAGTAGAGCAACGCCTAATTTTATTGGCTATTGTAGAAGCAAGAGAAAGTGGTAAAGGTATTAATGCTAATGATCCTTTAGAAGTCCATGCTGACAGTTATATAAACCAATTTAATGTTCATCGAAATACGGCTTATCAAGCCCTCAAAGATGCCTGCAAAGATCTATTTGCACGACAATTTAGCTATCAAGAAAAGAAAGCAAACGGTAATATCCGCAATGTTATGAGCCGTTGGGTTTCTCAAATTGCATACAATGATAATGAAGCTACTGTCGATTTAATTTTTGCCCCTGCTGTTGTTCCTTTTATAACTCGATTAGAAGAACAATTTACTAAATATGAGTTGCAACAAGTAAGTAGTCTAAGTAGTGCCTATGCTATAAGGCTTTATGAGCTATTAATTCAATGGAGAAGTACAGGTAAAACCCCAACTATTGAGCTTAAAGATTTCAGAAAAAAACTTGGTGTTTTAGATAATGAATATTCCAGAATGGCTCATTTAAAAGAACGAGTCTTGGAGTTATCTATTAAGCAAATTAATGAACATACAGACATTACTGTAAAGTATGAACAGCATAAAAAGGGACGCTCTATTACGGGTTTCTCTTTCACTTTTACACAGAAAAAAAGTGACTCTGCAAAAAATATCCAAACAAAAAGCCCTGCTGATTTATTCATAAAAATGACAGATTCCCAACGCCACCTATTTGCAAATAAACTTTCTAGACTTCCTGAGATGAATCAATATGCTCAAGGTACAGAAGGCTTTGAACAATTTGCTGTCCGTATTGCAAAAATGCTTCAAGATAAACAAAGATTTGAAGAACTTTTACCATACTTAAAAGAAGTAGGATTCAATTCAAAATAGGATAGATGTTCAAGTGAACATCCTTGAACACGTACTGAGGGATTATATTGAACACAACAAAATTTAGCGTAATGGACGCAAGCAAAGCCTTCAAAAAATCAAGAACAACGATATATGAAGCAATAAAAAATGGCGAATTATCAAGAGATAATGATGGGCTATTAGACTTGTCAGAATTGATACGAGTTTATGGAAACCCAAAAGGTGTTCAGTCTAGTACACGCACTGAACATGCACTAAAGGATACCTCTGTACATGTTCAGTCGGAAATTGAAAGTGTACTTAAAGATCAAATTTTGTTATTAAAAAATCAATTAGAGCTAGCAAATCAAAGAGAAACATCTCTAATGCAGCATATTGAAGATCTCACTCATAGAATTGAGTTTAAAGGTGTATTAGAACCATCTACTAATCAGAATCACACTACAACAGAAAATACTGTAATTAGACCTATAGATCAGGCTCAAGATGAGGGATTGACTACTAAATCAGAGAGAGAGGATCAAGGTATCCCTGTATCAAAACCTCTTAAAGAAGAACCTAAAAAACGAAGTTTATTGGGTCGATTAGCACGAGCTGTTTTTACTGATCATTAAGGCAAAAAAAAAGCCACAACGATTAGGGTATGTTGTGGCCGAAAAACTCTTAGCATCATGCTAAAGAGTTGGGGGTTGTTCGATAGTTTTATAATAGATGATGGGAATGAATAAACGATGAATATTAGGTATTTAAAACACCTATTTTTTACAATGATATTGTCACAAAATCTTGAAAATTATGTAGTTAGCCTCAATTAAAACTAAATAATCCCGTGGAACAACGATCAAAAATCAATCGTGGAACATGGCAAATCACTAAAAAAGCCCAACTCAGCTGAGTTGGGCTTTTCAATACGAAATAAACTATTGAATTAAAACAAATAATTTAGAGCATTTCGTATAAGGCGTATTATGTTAATTTTAGAAATTCTTTAAATAAAAAAATTATATGGACTTTATGAAAGAACACCTTCAATTAATAATTTTTCCTTTTTTGGTAAGCCAAAAACTATGGTGGATCATCATTATAGGATCAGGCCTATCCTTATTAATTAAGATTGGAATGGACTACCAATTAGCAAAATTTCACATCCAGGTAACTGGTACTGTTTTAGAAGGTCTAGAGCCATATAGATTAATGAAACGCACTAACTATTTGATAATTGGTATTTTATTTTGGACATTAATTAGTGCTATTAAGGAGTATATCCGTACTTATAAGAGATATTTCTAATTTATCTTAATGTAGTATCCGCTAGCATTATCACTAAAGATTTCATTACATAACTCAGCTGTGTTAAATATTTTTTTTACAATCTTATGATGTAATTCTTGCCACCCTCCATCAGTAATAATAAGAATATGATCTCCAGACTGCAGATCAAAATTAATTATTTCACATTCATCATTTTTCATATTTTTAAGTAGAACATTTTGATAAGGATGGGTAATACACAATTCTCCAATTAAATTAAGATTTGAACTTCTTCTGGAACACATTTTCCATGCTTGAGTATGATCTATAGTTTTCAGATTACCATTTAAATAGACTCGACAATCCCCACAAAAAGCGACATGGCACTTGTTCTTTTCTATCCACAAAAAACTGATAGATCCATTAAAAAGCTTATTAATTCTCCTAAAATTGGCAACAAATTCTGCATAATTCATAGAAGGGTTGACTAAAGCAAATAGCTCCTCAACAAAATTTTCTATCAGTTTTCTAACTAGGTCTTCTTCTTTATTAAAGCCATCTATAACTAAAAAAATAGAAAAATTTTCATGATGTATTTGTTTTATAACATCCAAATTTATAGATCTTTTCCCTTGAAGGTTGAATGCTTCTACCTGCATTCAAGCCTCCTCCCAAGGTAAGGATTCAAAATATTCCTGAACAACTAAATAGGCCTCTTCAAAAGATATCTCCTCAACATCTTCATAAATAAGCTCATCAAAACCTTCTTCGGATCTAGATCTAATTTCTGGATCTTGTAATGCTAATTTTTTTAAGTATTGATCAATACTTTTCCCAACAGACTTTTCAATTAAGAGGTTATATATCTGAAATTTTTCACCTTCACTGTGTGTCGAATATTTTGTAATCAAATGATGTAAATCATAGACATCCTGTCGACGACTTCGATTCCTTACAACTTGCTGTAAAATAGATCTAAATTTTTCAGCCATTAAAGCAGGAAAACTATAGACTTGGATCTTTTCTTGGTTCTCTAAAATTACTTCGCCTAATTCGCCTGTAATTTCATTAAAACTATAATCAATACTAATTGTATCAGTAGCATCTCCACGTTCGAGACGCTTCATAGCTCCAGCACTATCTTTTTTAGCATATCCAATAGTAATATTTAATGAGGGAAAGGTGGCAGCTTCAAAAGCTTTTGGCTGTTTCTTTATCCTCTGAACACGACAAGAAATGTTATATGAAATAAGTTCAACCTCAGCCCCTAATAACGCTTGATTTAATTCATCACGAAGACTGTCAGGATCAACTTCTTCAGGATTTTGTAATGCAGAAAAATCTAGGTCCGTAGTAAATCGAGTATTTGCATATTGAATGGCCATTAATACCCCACCTTTAAGGGCCATCATAGAAGATAAACGACTACTAGACCCAATGGCTAATAGCACGATATGCATAGCTTTTCTAATGTCTACATAATCTTCATCTGTATCATTAACCCATTGGGTTAAATTCAATTCCATATGACTCTACACTAGGATGATTTAAAGAAAGATTCCATTCTATGTTAATCATATTGGAAAAGTCTTCTCCAGTAAGGAAAACTCTGCTTCCCCCCCTTAAATCTTTATTTCTATTTTTCATTTTTAGAATTTCTAGATCTGACTGTTCTAGAATTTTTTCAAAAATAAAGCCTATTCTGGCTTGTGAAATCAGACTAGATTCTAAAGCTGCCTTATAAATTTTTTTCTTAAATATCAAGCCATATTCTTGGAATACATCAATTACATGCTCAATCCCTCCACATTCTTTGGGATTATTAATCATTTCTATGAACAAAGCTCCTATTTCCAATACTCGTACACCATTATCTAAAGTTAAATAAGGTAATGGGGTGCGAGTAGATGATACTAAAATTCTCTTTTTAAAATAAATTTCATCACTTTTAGGGTATCGAGGTAAATATTTTAAGATCATGTCCTTATCCTTAACTGATACATCCATTTTTTTTATATCTTCAGTTAATAAGGCTTTCCATTTAGGCCTAGAGGGAATCTCAATTTGTATTTTTTTAGGAATTCGATCCGTAATAGAGTAATGCCTCATTGCTGATAAATGAGTAAGGTATGCATATGGAAAAAGAGGAAAAATTAATTCTGTTGGGGAGAGTTTAGTGTTGATCTTAGCAAAATACCCATATCCTGTTGAATGTGGGCTATATGCTTTTACAAAAGGCTGTTGCTCAAGATAATCATTCGTGAATCTTTTAAAAGCAAGTTCCAAACTAGTATTTCCATGAACTTCAATTTTTTCATTTCCAATTTTTTTTGAAAAAAATAATTCTCTAAATTTTATAAATAAATCAAAGCGATTAATTGAACCATATTTATACTCATTCAAAAACCAAATTATCATCGCCTTATCTAGAGGTAGTTTTGACTCTTTTTTCACAAATGATACTCTCTAAAAGGATATAAGTCCTTAGGACTTATATCCTTTTAGAGATACAAAAGTCAAGTATTTTTTTTTAAAAAAAATAATAAGCATATGATTTATAACAAAATAAAAATAAAACTTGAAATTAAACACTATCACTTTATAATGTGTCCTAAGGACACATTATAAAGTGATTATATAACTATATTTTAACTAAATCACACTTAAAATTTGATTATTTTCAATACAATCAATGTCTTATGTTGTTTGCATAATATACAAAATGATAATTTTATTTAATATTCTAGTGAAATGCTGAAACACAATAACTAAATAAGCATAAGTTACTGATTTTAAAGGAATTTTACATTGTGCATGGAGCCTGTTACAATGCGATTAATCGCATTGTAACAGGCTCCATGCACAGCTTGGCGGATCACTTTTGCCTAAACAAAACCTAAAAATTATTTAACATAAAATCTCTTATACGAAAATCAAAAAGCCCTGATCTTAGATCAGGGCTTCGTATAGTCCATATTATGTATTAGCCCCAGTAAAAACGGACATTAAACTTTCTTAATCCAACCTGCTAAGTTTTCCCATTACTCCTCGCTGGATGAAAATAATATTACCTAACTGTTTTTTACTTTCTATTTTAAATTTAGCTACTTATTCAAAGATAAATACATGAGGATATCCAGAAAATTCTACTCCAAAGCTATCTTTTAAATTTGCAATACATTCATTCTTTTCATTTTTAACATAGTTATAGTTAACTTTTACCGCAAAGCCTATCTTTGCCCAAGTCTTTCCTGATATAGGAATACATTTTTCTTCAAGGGATTTATCTTGAGCTAAATAATCAATTTTATTATCCATATCATTCAAAATAAGAGTTAATATTTTATCGAAAGCAACTTCTGAAATTTGATTAAATTCTTCTTCATTAATGTCCTTTACTGTCTCAAAGTACTTACTACGATAGTGATACATTCTTACTTCATTTTTAATATTTACACCAATAGTAAAATCTAGATGAAAATCATCCGGAGATGCTGATATAAAAACAAAAGGAACTAATAAAAAATTAGCATTATTTTTATTTATTACTTCTATGCTTGAATTACTTGCACTTAGTTTTTGTTCTAATTGAGATTTTACTAATTTATCAAATTTTTGAGTTTTTAAGAAATCTAATTGATCACTAACTGCTTTTGATTTACTAGTTATATTGATTATATCAAATGCTAATGTTAGATCAGAAAGCATAAATCCCGTTGCTGATGCATCATTCCTTGATAAGCCTATTACTACTTGTGCATCTTTTAATGTTTTATCTCTAGGCGAACTATATTTTGCTTTATTAACATAATCACTTGAAACATATACAGTTTGTAATTCATTTTTTGAAGGATACTTATGAAAAAAAGTCTGACATCCCGTAAGAAAAATAAAAGATGATGCTAGAAATAATTTTAATAAATTCATGTAAATACTGCTATATCAAAAAGTCAAAATAAGTTTTAGGCATCACTAAACTAAAAACAAGTGTTTATTTTGCCTTACATAATCTATTTAAATTAAATCTAACCCATTAATACAATAATTAAAATTGGCTCGGACAAGCCCTCCCACTATTAAACAATTGAGTGATTAAAATATAAAAAATATAAAAAAAAGCTCTATTTTTTACCTACAAATTGCCTAAAAAAGTCTCGATCTGTCATTAGGATATTTTAGGTTAAAAACAGCAATTGGCTATTTTTTATTCTTTTTTAATGAAAATGGTACAACCATAAAAGGGAGGACTTGTTTTTAAAAAAGTTTTATTGGTTTTTTTGCTGCTTTTTAAGGAATTTATGGAGAAATTGGTTGACGCGTAAATTAAGAGTTCCGGAATGTGAGTACAAACTGTATATTTTTTAAGCTTTTATATTGTTGTTTTTTATGTATTTTTACCCTAATATTAAGCCTAGTCAATAGATCTCAAACAGAATATAGGTGTGTAGGCGGTACTTGGCGGTGCCTAGAAAATTTGAGATCTGATCCTTGTCGAAGGTTTTATGTGGAGCGTCAGCCAACGCTTACTAAAAACCGCAAAGCTGCATACGTCCGAAAGGTAGTTGGTGCGGCTATGAAGGGCACTAAGCGGTGGGATTCCGCTTCTTGACCCAATCAGATATGAGCTTCATAGATAAGCTTTTTTTTTGATTGAACAGCATATGATATTGCTGTTTGCGAGGATAAAGTTGGGCGACATAGAAACGGGCATCATGGTGACATGATTCACCCTGTTTGATGGAGAGTGTGAGTTACTTTAAGGATAGAAGTAACGTCAGACACACCTATTTCATGCTTCAATTTTTACATAGGGCATGATGTATGGCGCACAGGTGGGCTGCTGAGAGTATTGTGAAGTACTAGGGGGTATGAGGAGAAATCTGGACTACCTTGGTACTCGATGATGCACGTCTGTAATTTGTCGGAAGACATAAGACGAGTGTTATTGAGATCGCTGGATAGCTTAAGCCTGTAACGGTGACACGTAAAACATGATTGTCACTAAGAACTGAAGACTGCATTAGCGTAAAGTTAATGCGGTTTTTTTGTTTTTTAGGGACCCACGAAATCATGAAGATGTTGCTTTGCGTAGATCAAGTGCTTTACCCACAATGAAATCGAACGATGGCCAATAATACGGGTTTTCGGAACTCTTACCGTAAAAATGGGAAGAGCTGTTGTTTTATGGAGTGAATAAGCGTACTGATCGTTGATGAAATACATCAACACAGACCATCAAACTAATATGGGAATCTCTCAAGTCGATCATTATATGAGGTGGCTCCTCAATATAGACTTTCAAAATGAATACCCACTTCGAGTGGCGCATAAGTTTTGATTAATGAGAGAGGGAGAATTGTTGAGTAGACGTTATTTCCAAATTGTTTCAACAATACTGGATTTAAATTAATGGCTTCGAGCGAATAAAAACGTAAGCGGCCATGATACGAAAGACAATGCGGTATATTTAAAACCGACGACAAGGTGAAAGACGTGAGGCGTGAAAACCTCAAGTATTTATGAAACGATACAAACGTCATGACAAAGGCTGAACATCAAATACAGATCCATGAACAAGCTAGCAATTTGCTCATGGGTCTTTGATTAGTACGCAGTAAGAAGACAAACGGTAGTTCCGTAGAGGGTTTACCCATAAATAACTGAGTTACTGAAAGACATGAAAATGCTTTTTAGGCGCTCCTAGCTTTAATTTTTAGCGAAGATGGATTGAGAATCACAAGTTAAAAACTAGCAAAGTGGATTCTGGCGAAGAAGATCTGTTGATGAAGTTTCCCGTATGGGTGATTTATTCATTCATGGTCAGGTTGAGATTTTATGACTAGATTGAGCAGAAACGCTTTTGCCACGATGAATTTAACTTGCTTAAGACTAGCGGCTTTAAGGTATTAGGTAGTCGTAGTTGTCGAACTAAAATACAACCTGGAGTCTAGATTAAATTTAGCGAAGAAAGACAGTCGTGCTTAAACTGTTGAGCGATTTGATATTCACTCCCTTTGCGAAAGCAAAGAAAATGATGTGAGTTGATAACCACATGGTCGTCCCAGTTCGACTTGAAATGTGAACTGGCGTTAGGCGGTAACGAAAAACTCCAAGATTAAGCCCTGCTGGTATTACTGGCAGGGCTTTATTTTTATCAGAATACATGCTCATTTGCGCTATACACTCTTTTTTATCTAAAACTACCGATTCATTATTAAAAGAAGTAAACAGGGCTAAAAACGCAAAATATGACGTTTTACGAGCGTTTTTAGCGAGTGTCTACGAGCGATATACTGAAAAGTCGCGCCTAGACTCTTTGAAAAACAATTTTAAAACATGAAAATTTAAGAAATTAGATGATCAAATGAAGAAATATGTTTCTAGATCGAGCGAAGCTCGCATAAAAAAACTCATGAGCGAAGCGAATTCCGAGTTGCTTTTGTTTTTAAAGAATTCACATTGAGATTAACTAAAAAATTGCCCCTAGAACTGAGCGAAAGCGAAGTTCAATAGAGTTTGAGCGTAGCGAAAACCACGGGCAATTTTTCGAAGAAAAGGCTTTTAATTATTTTTAATGCTTTTAATGCTTTTAGAATAAATAAAAGCCTTTTGTAGCAAAGGTTTTAGAAGGTATAAGTCCACGTTTACCTTGCAATAAGTCCACGTTTACCTTGCAATAAGTCCACGTTTACCTTGCA
>NZ_JCAKNA010000050.1:0-8532 GCF_059515885.1 Acinetobacter sp. FY683
AGTTTTAAAAAGTAAAAATAAATAAATTATTTAAAAAAATAAGAATAGCTGATTATTTTTTTGTGTTAATTTGTTATTTTTTTATTAAGCTAATCCTACAAAATACACCTTAGTTAATACATCCACATTGCAAAGAATGAATATTTCCCGAATAAATATCAGATGAATAAATTTATTATTTCAATTAACCTATTTGCACTTCCACCCAAAGTTACTAAGTTTTGAAATACATAATTTAAGTGACTTTACTTCTAATAAATAAGTAACAAATTCATTCAATTTCTAACACTTTCTACTTAGCATATTAAATCGCATATAATAAGTGCAATTTTTCGTTGGAATTGATGTGTGAAAATCATCTTTGCAGGTACGCCTGAGTTTGCAGCATCTGCTTTAGCTGCTTTAATGAATACAAATCATGAGATTGTTGCGGTATACACTCAACCAGATCGTAAAGCAGGGCGTGGACAAAAATTAACGGCATCTGCTGTTAAACAGCTTGCCTTAGAACACAATATTCCTGTCTATCAACCGTTGCATTTTAAATCTTCAACCGAAGAAGGTTTGGCTGCACAAGCAGAACTAAAAGCACTTAATGCTGATGTAATGGTTGTTGCTGCTTACGGTTTAATTTTGCCTCAAGTGGTTTTAGACACTCCTAAATATGGTTGCCTAAACATTCACGGGTCATTACTTCCACGTTGGCGCGGTGCAGCGCCTATTCAACGTGCTATTGCCACTGGTGATTCTGAAACTGGCGTGACCATTATGAAAATGGCAGCAGGTTTAGATACTGGTGACATGATGTTCAAAACAGTTTGCCCAATTGAAGCGACAGATACCTCTGCAAGCTTACATGACAAATTGGCAATACAAGGTGCAGAAGCAATTGTTCAAGTATTGGAAACAGAGGAAAGCTTACAAAAATATTTAAATGATCGTGAAGTTCAAGATGAAGCTTTAACCGTTTATGCACATAAGCTTTCTAAGGCAGAGGCGCAAATTGATTGGTCAATTCATGCAAAACAAATTGATTTAAATATTCGTGCATTCAATCCGTGGCCTGTAGCTTTTATTGTTTTAGATGAAAAAAATAACTTACGTGTTTGGAATTCACAAATCTCTTCCCTGACTACAAACAATGCTAAAATAGGGGAAATTCTTGCTATAGATAAACATGGTGTACATGTTGCCTGTGCAAATAATACTGTGATTACGCTCACATCTCTCCAATGGCCTGGGGCTAAACCTCTCAATGCCGTGCAAATTATGCAAACCCAAAAATTGAATATTGGACAAATTTTATAATGAAGCAATCTCCCCACGCCTCGGGTAAAAACCTCAATTTACGTGCTCAGGTTGTGAAAACTTTATTGGCTGTCCAAAATGGTCAATCGTTACAATCTGTATTAGCTCAGCATATGAATATTGTGTCGGATAAAGACCGTGCGCTTTATCATGAGCTCGTATTAGGTTGTTTACGTCAGTGGCATTCTCTTAAACAGTTAACATTGCCTTTACTTGCAAAACCATTAGAAAACCAAGTTGTAGAAACGTGCCTTTATCTTGGTTTATATCAATTGCTATGTACTCGAGTTGCAGCACATGCGGCAATTTCTGAAACTGTTGAAGCGGCTAAACAACTTGGCATGGAAAGTTTAAGTGGCGTGGTGAATGCGATTTTACGTCGTGCAACACGTGAAACTGAACAGTTTTATGATGTGCTTGAACAAGCACCAGGTTTACCAAGTTGGTTATCTAAGCGTTTGAAAAAAGATTGGCCAGAGCATTTGGCTGAAATTAGTTATGAACTTAAGCAAGTTGCACCACTTACTTTACGTGTAAATACACGCCAAGTTGGTCGCGATGAATACCTCGATATTTTAGAAGATGAAGGTATCGAGGCGCATCGTTGTGAAATTTCAGACGTAGGTATTGTAATGGATGAAAGTCTACACATTCCAAGCTTACCTGGTTTTGAAGCAGGTGGTTT
This sequence comes from Acinetobacter sp. FY683, assembly GCF_059515885.1. Taxonomy (NCBI): domain Bacteria; kingdom Pseudomonadati; phylum Pseudomonadota; class Gammaproteobacteria; order Moraxellales; family Moraxellaceae; genus Acinetobacter; species Acinetobacter sp. FY683. Next base: position 1,994 of record NZ_JCAKNA010000050.1, read on the forward strand.
TTCTGTTCAAGATGAACACGCTCAACTTTGTGCAACATTACTACCAAATTTAGACGATAAATTTGTTATTGATGCATGTGCTGCACCAGGCGGAAAAACAGCTCACATTTTAGAAACATTTGATGTACGCAAACTTATTGCACTTGACCAAGATGAAAAGCGTTTAAAACGTGTTTCTGAAAATTTAGAGCGTTTGGTTCTAGATGGTAAGCATATTGAAATTATCACTGCAAATGCTATAACGTGGAAATCACCTGAACAAGCAGACTGTATTGTACTTGATGCACCATGTTCTGCTATTGGTGTAATGCGTCGTCATCCTGATATTCGTTTACTTCGTCAATCTACAGATATTGCTAAAACGGTAGAACTACAAAAGCAAATTCTTGAAAATATGTGGCAACAGCTTAAAGTTGGTGGCACATTGCTTTATATTACTTGCTCAATTTTAAAAGCTGAAAATGAACAGCAAATGGTTGAGTTTTTCAAAAATCACTCAGATGCTAAAGAAGTTAAAATTGAAGCAGATTGGGGGATTGAACAAATTCACGGTCGCCAACTTTTACCACATGTTGGTCATGGTGATGGTTTCTATTACTGCCGTATTGAAAAGCTTTAATTTTAGATTTATTTAGATTAAGCCATAAAAAAGGAACCTTAACGGTTCCTTTTTTTTAACGATTACTCGTCTTCATCAGGATGTTTAATTAAATGCACTGTTGCCAAAATTAAACCACCCCAAAGTAAAACTGTTGAAATAATCAACATAACTGTTGCCGATGTATTCATCTTAGTTCTCCTCAGAATCTTTATCTTTTAAGCAACTAAATACAATTGCACCAATAATAAATACGGCAAGTACAGCACCTGCTACTGGCCATAATACTTCAGGAGCATAACCACCATAACCTTCAGTTAATACTGCTTTAAACGTTAAACCTAAAGCAACTAATAATGAAAGTGGTGTGATTACGGTCAGTAAGAAGTCCCAACCTTTACCCAGTTTAATACTTGAATATTGGTTAATATGATCTTTTAACTGCGCCAATAACGGACGACGGAACCAGCTTACTAACACAATAGAAAGTAAACCACCCAATACAATACCAATGTTATTCGCAAAGTAGTCAATAATATCTACAAATGTGATTGCACTTTTTGTTGAGAAAATAAGTGTTGAAACAATGGCAGAGCCACCAGCAACAATCGTTACGGCTTTCTTACGTGACCAACCTAATTTATCTTGGAAAGAGGCAATAGGTACTTCTAAAATACTTACCATAGAAGTAACACCAGCTACAGCAAGTGATGAGAAGAAGAGGAAACCAAATAAATCACCACCAGCACCTAAGCTTGAAATAATTTTAGGGAAGGCAATAAATGCTAAACCAATACCACCAGAAACCACTTCATTTACAGGTACACCAGAGCTATATGCCATGAAACCTAATGCAGCGAAAATACCAATACCAGCCAAAATTTCAAATGATGAGTTTGCCAATGCAACTACAACACCTGAACCTGTTAAGTTAGTTTTTGTTTTTAAATATGATGCGTAAGTCAACATGATCCCGAAACCAATAGATAACGAGAAGAAGATATGACCAAATGCAGCAAGCCACACTTTATAGTTGGTCATTGCTTCCCAGTTTGGTGTAAAGAAGGCATTTAACCCTTCAGTCGCACCTGGCAAGCGAACAGCTTGAATCACCATAATAGTGAATAAAACAACTAATAATGGAATGAAAATTTTGTTCGCAAGTTCAACACCTTTCTTTACACCGCCATATAAAATGAACATCGTAATTGCCCAAACAATTACCAATCCAAAGAATAGTGTTGGAACAAAACCAAACTCTAAACCTGTACCATTTTGTAAATACGTATTAAAGAAGAAGCCTTGTGTATCTTCACCCCATTTTTGACCAATAGAGTAATAAATATAACTACCAGCCCAAGACAATACGCTTGCATAGTAAATACCAATAATGAGCGTTACCATCACTTGCCACCAGCCCAAGGCTTCACTATTCATGAGCTTTTTATAGGCTGTTGGTGGTGCTTTTCGGAACTTATGTCCTACTGCATAGTCTAAGAATAATAATGGAAGACCCGCTGCGAAAATTGCAATTAAATACGGGATTAAAAATGCACCACCACCATTTTCATAAGCAACGTATGGGAAACGCCAGATATTACCAAGACCAACGGCTGAACCAATTGCGGCAATAATGAAGCCTGATCGCGCAGACCAATTTTCACGAGAATTTGTCATAAAACACCTAAATTTTGGGTACTCTCCTGCTGCTTGTTATTAGGATATTCGCAAGCAAAAAAGCGACCGCTTAAAATATTTTTTGTCCGATTTAGTTTTACGCCTTTTGAGCATCTTGTTCTAAATACCAAACAGAACACAGTCAAAATGCCTTGCTTAAAGTCCATTTTAAAATGCGTGTCTTATATGAAAACCACAATAACGAGTTTTTACTTATTTTTGTGCATTATTTGCAAATTTTTTAGTTTTTATAATCATTTTTATAATAAAGGATTAAAAATTAATCATGTTTTGCAAAATAACTTAAAAATTATAGAGTAGATTTAACACAAACTATAGTTTTACTTATCTCAACTCATACGATAGTGACCTATGATCTTATAATCATAAAGAATATTTGTTTACTGAATACCCCAAACCAATGTTGTGAGTAATTCAAAGACGAGATGTAATAACTAAAATTTTATTCTTATAAATTGTCATTATTCTTTTTCAATATCTGCAACCATATTTTTATAGTTGCAGATTTAAAGCCCTATATTTAAAAGATTACAGCTTTAGCGCTAAAACGCGTTCTTCTTGCATATCACGAATAGCAGATTGAATTCCTTCACGTCCTAATCCTGAATCTTTCACACCACCATATGGCATATTATCAACACGAAAAGATGGAATATCATTAATAATAACACCACCAACATGCAAGTTATTCCATGCATACATCATCTTATTTAAGTTCTGAGTGTATACACCTGCTTGTAAACCAAAACGGCTCGTGTTGATTTTATCTATACCTTGTTCAAAGGATTTATATTTTTCAATGATTGCAACAGGTCCAAAAACTTCATCTTTATAAACTTCAAGTGATTCATCTACATTTTCAAGAAGTGTTGGCTCGAACATCACACCTTTTACACTACCACCCGAAAGCACTTTTGCCCCTTTTTTAGTGGCTTTATCTACCCACTTTTTCAAACGAATGGCTTCAGCATCTTTAATCATTGGACCCACTAATGTTGTGTCTAAAGATGGATCTGCTGCTTTAATTTTTTTGAGCTTAGCAACTAATTTCTTCTTCACATCAGTATAAATATCAGCATGAACCAAAATACGCTGCACGCTAATGCAGACTTGTCCTGCATGGTTATATGCTCCACCAATAATTCGATCAATAAAAGCATCTGTTATTTCAGTATCAGGTTCAACCAATACAGCAGCATTACCACCTAACTCTAAAGTCACTTTTTTACGACCTGCACGAGCTTTCATATCCCAACCCACTACATCTGAACCTGTAAAACTCAGAAGCTTAAAGCGGTCATCTGTAACTAAAACATCTGCATGTTCACGTGGGCAAGGTAAAACTGAAAATGCTCCTTTAGGTAAGTCCGTTTCTGCTAAAACTTCAGCAATTTTAAGTGCTGAAATAGGCGTTAAACTTGCGGGTTTTAAAACAAAAGGGCAACCTGCCGCAATAGCAGGTGCAATTTTATGTGCTGTTAAATTGAGTGGAAAATTAAAAGGGCTAATTAAAGACACGGCTCCAATAGGAACTTGTTTTACAAAACCTTGATAGCCCGATGCTGCTGCTGTCACTGCTAGTGGTAGTAATCGACCATCATCTATTTGTGTAACAGCATCTGCGGCAATTTGAAAAGTATTAATTAAACGCTCTACTTCAGCGATTGCAGCATTACGTGGCTTACCGCCTTCAGCAATTAAAATTTCAGTTAACTCTTCACGCATTTCATTAAAACGCTTTACGCAGTGCAAAAGAATTTTTTGCTTTTGGAATGGCTCTAACGCTGCCATTGCCTTTTCTGCTTTTACCGCAGATGAAATAGCTTTTTGTATTGTTTTATCATCTGCTAATGCTACACGTGCAAATGTAGACTGTTTATATTTATCCTGCACATCTAACCATTTTTCAGTTTTGTAAGCCTTACCTGCAACATATAGTGGATAATCTTTGATATTTTGATTGCTTTCAGTCATTGCAACATCCTCATTCTTCAAAACATTTATATTTACTTGCCTTATATAATGCGCCTAGTTCTTTATCTCTTCATTAGTTTTAAGAAATATTTGATGTTTATACTATGTAAGTAAATTCGTACAGTTAATTCAGAAAATGTCGAATATGCACCATTTTTTATTTCTTTTATATTTAGCTCATACAGAGATAGGAAAGTCTCAATATAAAAACCAATAAAAAGAAAAACATAATAGACAGCAGGATGCTAGGTACAACAGCCGTTTACCTTTACTGAATATAAAGCCCCACTATCGAAAGATAGAGGGGCTTTTTCACTTTATTAATCACAATATAAAAAAGCCCCGAATTTCGGAGCTTTTTTACTAAGTTACTTAAACTTTTGCAGGGATCGTATTTTTTGCTTCAATTGTTTCTACATCTTTATCATTCATAATTAAAGCAACTGCAATTGCTGTAATTAATACAGGTAAACCTACTGCCATAAAGTTGAAATATGCAGGTAAGCTCATTCCCAATAATCCGCCAATTAAAATTGGACCGACAATTGCTCCCATACGACCAATTGCAGATGACCAACCAATACCTGTTGAACGCACAGCTAATGGATAATATTGTGCAACATAGCTGTATAACAACATTTGCGAACCAATAGATGCTGCACCAGCAAGGAAAACTAAGATATAAAGTAAAAATTGATTCGATTGAAAGCCCATTAAGCTCATCACAATCGCACCCATAATACCAAGGAACATTAATACAGGTTTAAGATGGAATCGGTCTGCTAAAATACCACCGCCAACAATACCAATCACAGCACCAATATTCATTACCATCATAAACATTAAGCTGTTGTCCATTGAATAGCCTGCAGCCATCATTAGTTTTGGCAACCAGCTACTTAATGCGTACATCGTTAATAAGCATGTAAAGAATGCAATCCAGAATAGAACCGTATTCACAGCACGTCCACGACGGAATAAGCTCACAACGTTAGCTGCTTCTGGAACATTTTCTTCAGGTAATGTAAATTGAGTCGTTTCAGTCACTTGAACATTTGGTGCAAGACGACGTACGATTTTCCGCGCTTCAGCTTGTCGATTTTCTTTTACAATAAATGAGATAGATTCAGGTAAAAATTTCCAAATCACTGGGAGTAAAAACAATGGAATACCCGCAATAAAGAACATAATTTCCCAACCAAAACTTGGGGTAAACCATGCACCCAATAACGCAGCCATTACACCACCAACAGCATAGCCACTAAACATGCCCGTCACTAACGTACTACGCATTTTCTTTGGTGCGTATTCTGAAGTCAAAGCAACAAGGTTTGGCATTACACCACCAATACCTAAACCAGCTAAAAAGCGTAAAATACCAAACTCTGTTGGATTTGATGCAAAACCGCCAGCAAATGTTAATCCACTGAATAAAACGATACAGATCATGATGACTTTCTTACGACCAATTTTATCGGCTAAAGAACCAAAAATCATCGCGCCAAACATCATCCCAGCCAAAGCAGTACTTGCCAACATTCCAGCTTGAACGGCACTTAATCCCCAATCTTCCATTAACAGTGGTAATACCACACCATTAATTGCCAAATCGTAGCCATCAAACAAAATAATGAGTAAGCACCAAGCAAGTACATTGAAATGAAATGGTGTAAATTTCGCGTTATCTACAACCGAATTTACATCAATTTTTTCCGTCATCATCGTTCTCATCTCCCATGAGTACTTGTCCATACTTAACAATACTTGTTAAGTTAAATTTCATTAAACAAAATATATGTATGAGAGAACCCAAACACAATAAGACCAAAGAATATGAGTATTTCTTTGTGAAATGCATTCTATCCTATTGTATTAAAAAGACTAATTTAATATTGAAATGACATGAAATTTGCTATTCATTACCATGATATTCGACTAATTGATTACATCTAAAAAATATAGATTAATTTTTTCATATAATATTTATTTCAAATAAGATGATATTTTTTAAATATAAGTTAATTTCTAGTTGAAGCATTTTAATAAAATATATGTGAATTTTACATTAATAAAATTTCATTTCATTACTTTTTCTTTTTCACATATAAAAAAACACCCCCTTAGGCATTAAGCTAAGGGGGTGTTTTGAATTAATGAGCTGGCGATGACTTACTCTCACATGGGTAACCCCACACTACCATCAGCGCTAAGAGGTTTCACTTCTGAGTTCGGGAAGGGATCAGGTGGTTCACTCTTGCTATTGTCGCCA
>NZ_JCAKNA010000051.1:0-7938 GCF_059515885.1 Acinetobacter sp. FY683
TATACGAAATTCGATTGTTAGAACCTACTCATCTTATAAATTATGAAAGAGGTCTAATAGTTTGTTTAATAATAAACAATTATTAAAAGAATATTTTGAGAACATTTTATAAATCCTTCGCCTTTCTGACATCATCATTAGACTAAATGGCTAATTGAAAACCATAATGATTCAGTTATAGTACTTTCACCATTTCTAAAAACAAGGAGAGCAAAAATGGTTCAAGCTGGTCAAAAACCTGGCACAGGCTTCTATTTTTGTGTGCAATGCGGACACCGCACCTACTTAGAAATTGGTACAGACCGATTACCCCCGTGTACCAAATGCCAAGGCGTTCAATTTAACAATAAGAACACCTAAGCAACACGACTAAAACAGCACTTACTGTTTTAAATAAAAGCCCTATCACCCGATGGGGCTTTTTTGATAACGTATAAAACAACCTAAAAGAAAAACAAAGGAATACCACATGGAAACCATACTCGGGTTATGTATAGGCATTGGACTTAGCGCAGCATGCGGATTCCGTGTGTTCGTACCACTTCTAGTTATGAGTATTGCTGCCATATTTGGACTATTTGAACCCATGAAAGGCTTCGAATGGCTTGCAATGCCATCGGTCTGTATTGCACTTGCCGTTGCAACTGTATGTGAAGTTGCCGCTTATTACATTCCATGGGTAGACAACATGCTAGACACCATAGCAACACCCGCAGCCATGATTGCAGGCACACTTACCACTATGGCAGTAAGTTCAGGAGAAATGTCCCAATTTGCAAATTGGGCATCGGCCATTATTATTGGTGGTGGAACAGCAGGTGCCGTACAAATGAGTACGGTTGCTGTACGTAGCGTATCGATAGCAACAACAGGTGGTGTGGCAAATCCACTTGTATCTACAGGAGAATGGATAGGTGCATTCGTAATTTCAATATTGTCTTTTATTGTGCCTGTGTTGGTGGTGATTCTACTTGTTGTTTTTGCCATTTGGGGTGCAAGATGGGTACGTCTAAAAAAGAAAAATGATGTAACTGTTTCTTTAGATTAAACATGAAAATTGAATATAGATGTATCAATCTAATCCTTAAAAAAGAGATACGCCACAGTTTAAATTTTTGCTAAAAAATTGATTGATTTTTACGCACAAAAGGCATATTTTTATTATGTGATTTAAAACCATAATTATTATATGGGTTTGTTCAAATTTAAACTTAAAGAGTTTTTTAGGGGGGCAAAAATGCAGATGATTAAATTTATAGTCGATGAAAAGCCAGCTGCAAATGGTATTAATAAAATCCATAATGCCACTAAAGGCTGTGAAGATTTACCCAAACCAAGTGGTCAAATATTAATAGGTTATTTTGCAAATTATGAATTGGCATATAAAAGAGCAAGAATGAATTGGCCAAGAGAAAAAGTAGAAGCATGCGAAAAATGCTGTGAAGCATAATTGGGCAACATATTTAAACCCACCAAATGGTGGGTTTTCTTTATATTTGTCTTTATTAAATATGTATTAAATAGTATGACCATAATGAAAAAAATCATCTCCCATATTTTGTTGGTCACTGCTTGTATTTCAGGACTAAGTCTACTTACTCAAGTATCTTCAGAAAATATTACTACGCAAAGCCTTGAGGAAATTAAATTAAAACAAGACAGTATTAAGTACAAAGCCTATATTCCTAAAGGCTATGCGCTCTTTGACGCGATAGAAGGTGACTTAAATAAAGATGGTAAAAATGATTTAGTTTTAATTGTAAAAGCGACTGACCCCAAACAGTGGATTGATGACGAATACCGCGGTCGTTTAGACCGTAACCGCCGTGGCATATTGGTGTTTTTAAATGAAAATGGAAACTATAAAAAGCTATTGCAAAATTTAAATGCATTTTCATCTGAAAATGAAGATGGTGGTGTTTATTTTCCACCTGAGCTTTCTATAGGTATTAAGAACAATAAATTGTTAGTTGATTATGGACATGGGCGTTACGGCTGGTGGGGGTATAGTTTTAGATTAGAAAATAATGATATGCGCTTAATTGGCTATGAAAACTCAAGTAATCATGGACCTTATATTTCAAGTGAAACGAGCATTAATTTATTAACAGGAAAAAAGCTTTATCGTAAAAATATGAATGAAAATTATGATGATGATCGCCCTCGTTTTAAGGAAACATGATCAAAGCTTCCATATCCTCCAATTTATTTGTCGCAAATTAAAGACTTTGATGAGCTATTAATGCAGTAATTTTTAAAAGTTAAGGGGGTTTTTTAATATAAATGGCTTAAAAATTGCTTATGTAAAACCTATATTTGGCTTTTAAAAAGTATAGGTGGATTATGGAAAGTTTAGTAATTTCGGAAAAAAAAGTATTACCTAAATTGGCACATTTACTAGCAGGGTGGCCACTTTTACTCATTTTAGTTGGTGGTGCAATAGGGATGACTTATGGTGTGATGGCTTATGTACTGAATATTCAAATTTACAAATCCAATTTAAGCAAAATACAGAAAATATTGGCAAATTTACTTTGTGGTATGTCTGCTATAAGTTTATGGTGGTTTACCGCAACATGGTTGCAAGGTGTCATTTCGTAATGATCTATTCCTTGGTTTTTTGATTGAAATTGATACTTTAAGTTGTGAATGGATGTAATGTAAAAATTCCTAAATAAGTCTAATTAAATAGATAAAAAATGGATAAATAAGATAGAAGTGGGAAAAAATTTCTGTAATAAATATATTTGTGAAAATTATTTTTATAGATTTAAAAAAATAGCTTATCTTAGGAAATTAATTTCAGCGTCCTTTCACTACTATATATCTCAAGGGTGTGACGGGAATCGAAAAGAGTAGCATGCTGTGAGCGGCGCAAAACGCGAGTGCAGTACTTACCCAAAAGGTCTCGATTCGACTTAGGACGCTATAGATCACAAGTTTATAGGCTATAAGATCATAATTTACAAAGTCATGATAGTTGAAGTAAACAAAACACTGTTTTTCCCAACACCCTAAAAAATTTCAGAATAACAAATAAATCTAAAAATATTTTAAACCATTCTCTAAATACAACGCTTTTAGATTTAAGTCATTCTATTTAAAATTGATTCTATTTGAATATTTATGATAATAATAGAATAATAAAACTATACAGATGAATGTTGTCTGGAGCTGCTAAATGCTGACTCAAGTTGGAAAAACACTTTCAGGACGCACATTTACCCGACGAATTATTATTGTCTTGTTCATTCTTATAATGGGGTGGATTGACCTTACTACGGGTTATGAATATTCCTTTGCTGTCTTTTATTTAATTCCTGTTTCTATTGCTGCTTGGTATGACAATACCAAAACGACAGTATTTACGATTATAGGTGCAGGTTGTACGTGGTTATATGCAGACTTTGGTTCTGGACATGCGTACTCTCAGGCATTTGCACCTTACTGGAATTTTTTAGTTCGATTAAGTTTTTTTAGTGTTGTCGCAATATTGTTATTTAAAGTTCGTGGGACTTTAATTGAAATGACTAAAATGGCAATGAAAGATAGCTTAACGACGTTAAGTAATTCACGTTCATTTCAAATGCAATATAATGATATTAAAAGAAAATCTAGTAAGTCTTCTCATTCTTTTGCTGTAGGTGTGATTGATTTAGACGGCTTTAAAAAGGTGAATGATACGCTTGGACATAGCCGAGGGGATGATGTTTTAGTTGCATTTGCAAATATTTTGAAAAATGCGACAAGAAGCTCGGATGTTGTTGCCCGAATGGGCGGCGATGAATTTATTGTTATCTTAAAAAAGACCGATGCAAAAGGTACAGAAGAATATGCTGCCCGTTTAAGACAAGCTTTTGATGAAAGTGGTTTAAAAGAGCAGTGTGGGGTCGATTTTAGTATGGGGATTAGTCTTTTTGATCATCTTCCTGAAGATTTAGATGATGCAACACATGCTGCGGATTTACTGATGTATAAAGCGAAAGAACTAGGTAAAGCACAAACTACAATTCAAATGGCTTGAAATGAAGCTTAGGTTGAAAGATTGACAGGCGAAAGCCATCTTGTTACTTTGCGTTTTTTCCTCCCAATGCTGTAACTTCATGCCTCTTGACGATAAATTTGTATATATGCCTCCGCAAGAACCACTTTCTATTGTCTATGAAGATGATGATTTAGTGGTTATTGAAAAGCCTGCGGAATTGTTGTCTGTACCTGGTCGTTTACCTGAACATCATGACAGTGCATATTTACGTGTTTTAGAAAAATATCCAAATGCTAAAATTACGCATCGTTTAGATATGGCAACGTCGGGTATTTTAATGTTTGCGAAACATAGAGATGCCGAAGTTGCTATTAGCAAGATGTTTCAAGCTCGTACTGTTACTAAAAACTATATTGCACTGGTACAAGGGAAACTTGAGGGTGAGGGAAGTGTTGAAGTTCCTTTAATTACAGATTGGGAAAATAGACCACGTCAAATGGTGCACTTTGAATTGGGGAAATCTGCAAAAACGCTGTATCAAGCATTGGAATATAATGCAGAAGAAGATATTACACGTGTTTTACTTACGCCAATTACGGGGCGTTCGCATCAGCTTCGCGTTCACATGATGCATATTGGGCATCCTATTACAGGCGATAAAATTTATCATCCTGAACCCGAGCGTAGCGCATTAAATAGAATGGCATTGCATGCAAGCTATTTGGCTTTCACTCAGCCTTTAAGCGGTGAAAAAGTTGAGATTAAAGGAAGTGTGCCTTTTTAGATTTGTTTATTGTTCCATCTGGTAATTAATCTCCAAATTGAAACATATATAGGCTAATCTAGACCATAGAAATATATGTTTAAAATAAGGAAAAACAATGTCACGCGATTACCAACAATTCCCAGATGATGACAACGGCAACGTACTTTGGCAAATGGCTGAAGATGGCGATGACCTTACAGTTGCACATGAAATTGAATATTCAATTGCATTTAAAAGCCAAGAAATTGCAGAAAAATGTGCACTTTTCTTACTTGCTGAAGAACAAAAAATTTCATTGTTCCAAGATGAAGAAAACAACGAATGGTTTATTACCATTTATGTTTACATGGAACCAGACTACTCAGATATTGTCGATCTAGAAGAGTGGTTTACTAAAATTGCCACAGACTACAACGGAGAATATGACGGTTGGGGTTGTATGGCATACGTCTATGATGATGAAGAAGATGAGCTTGAAGATGTGACTCAAGCTTAATTTTTTAATAAAGCCTTACATTATGTAAGGCTTTATATTAGAGAATAAGAGAAAAAATGGTATAATTAATTTTTATCTTTTTTTTATTTTTTGAGATTTTTTTTTATGTCTTTACCTAATTGCCCAAAATGCCAATCAGAATATACATACGAAGATGGCGATTTACTGATTTGCCCTGAGTGTTCTCACGAATGGAAGGAAGGCGAAGTTTCAGATGCTGAAACTCATGCAATAATTAAAGATGCAAATGGCAACGTATTGGCAGATGGTGATACCGTTACAGTCATTAAAGACTTGAAAATTAAAGGTTCTTCATCTGTAGTGAAAGTTGGCACTAAAGTTAAAAATATTCGTTTATTGCCAGATGCAGCAGATGGACATGATATCGATTGTAAAATTGATGGTGTTGGCGCAATGAAACTGAAGTCTGAATATGTGAAAAAAGCATAAGAATAATTTAAAAAAAAGCACAGCAATTCAATTTGTTGTGCTTTTTTTATGCCCAAGAAAACTTAAAATTAAGTGAAAGTTACATTTAGCTCTGTATCAAAAAAAGGAACATGTTATAAATAATAAAAAAATTTTGAAGCCAATTTTATGCCACATCTCCATCTTGAATATTCAGATAATATTGAAAATCTTGAAGTAAAACCGTTACTACTTTCACTCAATCAGGCATTGATTCGTGGTGGTTATGCTCAGGCAGGCTTAGACATTAAAAGTCGAGCAATTTGCCAAACAGATTATGTTATTGGTGAAAATGAACAAAATCAGGCATATATACATGTGAAATTGTCTTTATTAACTGGAAGGTCTGTTGAGTTAAGACAAGAAATTGCAACATGTTTACTTGAGGTTCTTGCCGATCATTCTCCTAAACAAACGCAGGTTACGATTCAATTTTGTGTAGAAATTTTGGAAATGCAACGTGATATTTACGCCAAAAAAATTGTTGCATTGGTTTAAAAGCCGAAAAGCAAAACATATTCTGTTTTGCTTTTTATAAAAAATAAATATTTTTGATTAAACTTATTTAAAATAAGTACTTATTTTTATATATACCACTTTTATATTTGTAAAAAGTCATTTATATTTCATATAAATAGAATAAATTTTCTTCAATTTATTTAAGTACACATAAATAAAAGCAATTAAAAGAGGTGTGATATGTCAGGATGGTTTGAAATTAGCCAAGCAAAAGATGGTCAGTATCGCTTTAGCTTAAAAGCTGGCAACGGTGAAGTCATTTTAACGAGCGAGCTTTATAAAGCCAAACCTTCAGCGCAAGTTGGTATTGAGTCTGTTCAAAAAAATTGTACGGAAGATATTCGTTATGAGCGTTTGACTGCAAAAAATGGAAAGCCTTATTTCAATTTGAAAGCAGCAAATCATCAGGTTATTGGTACTAGTCAGCTTTATGCGAGTGAACAATCACGAGAAAAAGGAATTGATTCTGTAAAAAATAACGGTGTATCGACTACGATTAAGGATTTAACAGGATAGTTATTTAAAGTTGATTTTGTATAAAAAAGCATGCTGAGCATGCTTTTTTTATACCTAAAATAAAGTGATGACTTAATAAACTGAAGTGTTGTAAAAGCGTAAATAGCATTGTTTAACAAAAGGTCAATTGTTTAATAAATATGAAAAATAATATAATATTAATAGATATATTTTGACTTATTTTTGTTGGTAATAAAAAGATTTAAATGGGGTAGGTCTTTTGATTTTACAGCTAATTGGTGATGAGCATATTGCTCAAGAAGTTTTATTTAAAATAAAACAATGGGATAGTGCAGTAGAGCGTTTGGATTTACAGGCAATTAGTGAGATGTGTTCAGATCATTTAAGATTTTTTGATGTTAGCTCACAACTAAATAATATTAGTGAATTTAAACAATTGTGGGAAAAGTATAGTTCTTTTTTTGTTGATGATGTAAGGGTATATCGAAAGAAAGTTGAAATTCATGCTCAAGCTAATTTAGCATTTATGCATTGCTACTCTAAGATTGATCATGCAGATGAGTCTCGTGCTTTAAACTTACCTTGGTGTCGTACCACATTATGTTTTGAAAAAATGCATGGAAAGTGGAAGGTGGCACATCAACATATTTCTATACCAAATTTGATTCATTAATAAATAAAGTAATAATATTGATATAGTGCTTTGGTTTATTTTTAAAAAGTTTAAATAAAATTTTCAATAGGCATAATTCATGGCATTTCAAGATTTTTATCGTTTAAGTTCACATGCCGTTATTTTTAATGAAAAAAATGAAGTTTTATTGTTAAAAGCCACCTATGCCGATTGTGCATGGGGACTGCCTGGTGGTGGATTGGATATGGGGGAAACTGTTCATGAGGCTTTAATTCGAGAGTGTCGAGAAGAGCTGGAATGTGATGTTCAGATTGATTATTTATCGGGTATTTATTTTCATTCTACAGTGACTTCTCATGCTTTTATTTTTCGTTGTCACTTATTAGAAAATCAAAGCATAACATTAAGTAGTGAACATTCAGAATTTAGGTGGTTTACTCTAAATGAGTTAAATGCGGTTCAACGGATTAGAGTTGAAGATTGTTTGAACTATAAGGGTTCGGTGGTAAGTCGATCATTTTAAAAAATACATTATTTATAGGTGATGTATTGGTTTTAATCTTTTTTTTCTAAAAAATATTTAGATTTTTTTT
>NZ_JCAKNA010000052.1:0-6899 GCF_059515885.1 Acinetobacter sp. FY683
GGGTCGATAAACGGTGTTATAAGGGTCGATAAACGGTGTTATAAGGGTCGATAAACGGTGTTATAAGGCTTTGGAAACTCTTTATTGAAAAGGCTTTCAGGTCTCTTAAAAGCATTTAAAAGTATTAAAATATATTAAAAACCTTTTTTCTTTAAAATTGCCCTATGTTTTCGCTACGCTCAAACTCTATTGAACTTCGCTAAAGCTCAGTTCGTTGGGGCAATTTTTTAGTTAATCTCAGTGTGAATTCTTTAAAAGCAAAAGAAACTCGGAATTCGCTTCGCTCATAAGTTTTTATGCTCGCTTCGCTCGATCTAGGTTTAAAGATCTGCATCTAATTTCTTATTGCTCTAAGTTTTCATTTTTAAAAGAATGTTTTTCAGAGAGTCTAGGCGCGACTTTTCTTTGTGTCGCTCGTAGACACTCGCTAATTATTTAATCTTAGGATTTAACAATACAGAGAATTAAAATAGAGAACAGAAATAGAAACAAAGCGTTCTCTGATTATGTTCTCCATGAGGTTGTGTATCCTCGGACAACGCCACCGCTACGCTACACTTTTAAAATTATGCTAAAACCATAATTTTAAACCACTTTTGTGGACGTGTTGGCTAAAATCGCTGGACGCGATTTTTATCCTCTACGGAAGCCCCATGCCTGCTCCACTGGGGTTCCGCAGGTTCTTCGTTGTCACTCCGAATCGCTTCGCGACATACCTCGTCGCATACAGTTGTTGAGATATTAAATGCCATTCACTTTTCCATGGATTGATGTGAATTTGGTAGCCCATTTTTATTTTCAATTTTGAGCTGTGATGTTGCGGTACGTACTTTATTTTTTTGTTTTTCTTTTTGTTGGCTCTGCGCTTTTAGAAATTTTTAAACATGACATTCTTCAGAATATTTCAAGGTTCTTTATTGTTTATCGTCTTTTCATTTGTGGCTTTTTAGGTTTCCTCCTGTTCTATATTTTGTCAGAAGGCTTAAAAAATAAAGATAAAAGATCAGGACTAAAACTCAAATTTTTCATTGTGGCTTTTTTTATTGTTCTAATTTCTTTCGCGGCAAATATATGGTTCGTTGAGGCTTATTTTGGATTCAGGGAAAATGTTTATGAAAATCTATTTATTTCCTGTCTGATCGGTTTCCTTACAGCAATTGTTTTTCAGCAACTTTTTATTCTAGTCCAGCAAAAAATGACTTCTAAAACGGCTATTCAAAGCACTTTGGAGCGATCAAAAAAGTCTGATATTCGTGATTTTGAAAAAGGAATGCTGAAAGAAAAACCAAAATTTGATCCTAAGAAACATTTTAAGAAAGATAAATTTTTCTTGGCTGAGGATGAAGATGGGAAACCCATTTATTGGACTGAAGAAACGTTACCTCATATTCAGGTATGCGGTGCAACAGGATCTGGCAAAGGTGTGGCTTTAGGTTCTATAGCGGCTCAATGTTTGTATAAAGATGAAGCCGTTTTTATTTTTGATCCTAAAAATGATGAATGGCTTCCACAAGTCGCTTATCAAGCTGCTCAAGATACAGGTAAAGATTATTTCATTGTCGATCTTAACCAAGCTACCTATCAATTCAATATGTTTGAGGATATTACTCCAGCTCAACAATTTGAAATGTTATGTGCAGGTTTTGGTTTTATTAAGACGGGAAATCCGGGACCAGATTTTTATGTTCCACCTAAACGTAAAATGGCTGAGTTTGTTTCTCAGAACTGGCATTTAGGCCAAACTGCAGAAGGATTCTATGCTGAATATGCCGATTTTTTAAAGAACGAATCAGAGGATTTTGAACAGTCCTTTCGTGAGCTTGCTGCTATAAAAGCAGTTAATGCGAAACATGGTTTATCTTTAAAAAATGTTGTTGAGAATGGTGGGATTGTCTACATCATCGGTTCAATGCGTAATGAAGCGGTTAAAGCTGCTCAAAAAATGTTGTTGGTTCGTTTAGTACAGATAGCAGAATCTAGAGATCGGATTAAGGGGAATATTCGTCCCATTTGTGTGGTGTTAGACGAATTGAAATACCACATTTCTAGACCTGCCATTGAAGCTCTTGGCGCTGCGCGCGATAAGGGTTTGCATGTGGTGATGGCACATCAAAGCATAGCTGATTTGAAAGATTGCCCACAGGATTTAAATGCAGATGCTGTAGAAGGTGCTGTTTTAGAGAACTCGACCATTAAATTGATTTATCGTGTTGAGATGCCTGAAACTGCAAAAACATTTGCTGAAAAAAGTGGTTCAATTTTAGTTGATGATGAAGTCCGTACAGTTGACCGTTCCTTAAGCCTTGCTGAATCTGTATCGGATGAGCGTAAATTGAGTCAAAGTGAAACAACTCTAATTGATATGAATAGATTCTTAACTTTCCCCAAACGCAGTGGAGTTTTATTCGGTGTCGGCTTAGCAAAAATAGTAAATACAAGTCCATATATTGCAACTAAGAGTTATACCGCTATCGAGGTAATGGATCAGGGATCAGATGAAATTGTAGTGCCTGATAGCGTAGATTTCGGGAAGTTGTAACTCATGGGCGATTCATCTTTTTTTGTTCATGACAAAACAGCACAAGCGACAAGAATCGAAGAAAAACAAAACATAGTTTTGGAGTTCTTATCTCATGAGGTCTTTAGCACCTCCGAGATACTCGGGCAGTTATTGAATCTTGGTCGCACAAGCACGTATAAGACGCTCAAAGCGATGGAAAAGAAAGATATGGTACGTCTGTATGATATTGAGTATGAACTCGCTCAGAGAGGAAAACAGACGATTTGGGGGCTTACGCCTAAAGGGGCTTTGCTTGCCACGGATCTCAATGATTTTCAGGTGGACTTTTATGAAGCTGGTCGAATTGCAACATCAACGATGGCGCATAGTATTGCGATTCAGCGTGTCAAAGTGACAGGACTTAGTAAGGGATGGACGGATTGGTTAAGTAGTCGAAAACTCAGACAAATCGCAACTAAAGATAAGACGAAGTGGTTGCAGATCCCTGATGCTTTAGCGACTTCTCCTCAAGCTAAGAGGATTGCTTTTGAGATTGAGAAAACAATTAAAACACCTAAGCGGTATCAGGTGATTTTGAGCAACTATGCCAAGATGTTTTTAGACAAAACAGTCGATGAGGTCTTTTATATTTGTCCAGAGAACATTGCCAAACGGTTAGAGCGATTATTTTCGAATATCGACAAAATTATCGTTGATGGTAAAAGCTATCCTTTGCATGAAAATGTCTTGAAACGTATACGGTTCCTATCTTTTGAGGAATGGAATAACATAATCGAATGATGCGTAAATAAAAAAAGCCTAGAGAAATCTAGGCTTTTTCATATTCAAATGGGTTCTAACAGCTTAATTTCGCATAAGAGTTTTTATGTTAAATACCCCTATCTTTGATAAAAATAGGAATGTTAATTTTAAAGCTTAATTGGGATATCATTTTCAGCATTATTGAGCATTGTTTGATGATTTATTTGATTGCTATCATTTTTGCAATCGAATAAAGAGTATTTAGGTAATTGTTGGTTAGAAATACCAAGCCAATTTCCTATACCATTGGTGAAATTAAGTCCAGATTTAAATGATTCACATTTTTTACGGTCACTTGAATCTGAATTAACCATGAAAAGTGGTATTTGATAAGATTGTTTTTTCTCTCCAACACGTAAAACGACACTATCACCATCCTGTTGTGAGGATAGTCCATGATCAGCAAAATAAAGCATTGAAAAACTTATATGATCTTTCTTCTCGACATTAACTAATGATGTATAGATTTCTTGCAAAATTGCATCAGTTTTCTTAATAGAAGAAATATAGCAATTAATTTCATCATATTTCGAGTCAATTTTGTCTAACATTTTAGGGTAGTCTTCAATGCGGTCACATGCATTTGGATGAGAACCGTATAGATGAATTACAATAAGTTTTTTATTTTTATTAGTTATAAGTTTCTTAAATTCAGGTATTAATGAAAAATCACTAGTATTTAATGAATCATAAGCACCTTTTTTAAGGAAAAATGTCTGTGAGCTTTTTTTTGCAATAGCAGTAAGAGGAGTATCATGTTCCCCTAAATACCCTTGATTTGATAACCAGTGAGTTTTAAATCCAGATTGATTGGCTAAATCTACAAAATTTTTATCGTATTGAGGCTGACTATCTGTAGTTGCTTGAGTAAGCATGAGTCGTAAACTTGCCACAGTGTTTTTGGCAGGGGCTGTTAAGCCATCGATAAGTATTCCTTTAGAGTTTGAAAGAAAAGGTGTATTAGGAATACTGTATCCATAAGCATGTAAATAATCACGACGAACACTTTCCCCTATAATTAATACATAAGTATCATATTTTGAATTTGTTAATTGGTTTTTTTCCCACGAAGTTTTTTTATCTAAATCTTCTAAAATTTTTTGTTCTTTTTTTACTTCTTTAATTGAATTTTTTATATCTGTAAAGAATTGGAAAGGTGCTTGTTTGAATAAGGCAATAATAATAAAAAGGATTAGGATAGTTTTGTTCTTATAAATCTTAATGTCTAATTTTGTAGTTATTTGATAATAAATGAGTACAAGAGGAATAATTATCAAACCTATAAGGTAATTTTTTATAGGAATATTTACAAAAAATTCATATGTTTCATTGGTATCCGTTGCAAAAGCTGATGCTATATAGTGATAAGCCACGCCACCATAGGTTAAACCTATTGGTGTATATATTGAATATAATGCAACCAATGGAATGACGAAATAGTAGAAAGCCTTTTTTGAAGAACCACAAATAATAATTAAGATCATTAATAGTATAGTTTTACTATCTGATGTTCCTAACCCGACCCCCATGATCATTATTTTACATGCAATAAAAAGTAATAGTATTGCAAAAAAAGTATATAAATATTTTTTAAGTAACATTTTCAATAAGATAGATAAAAAAAAAGCTTTATACATTTTTATTTGTTAAATTACAAACAATTGATAGAAAAATTAAGTATTTCTAAAATTAACATAATACACCTTATACGAAATGCTTTCTAAATCATTTTATTTTTCAAGTGATTAAGACTATGAAAAAGCCATTATTTCTTGATAGTGGCTTTTTCTTCTTTTTTAACGGTTCCACGATCAATAAAACAACAATGTTCCACGATCAAGTTCAACCAAACTTAATAATCAGTCTTCAAAAATTGCCTTCGTCAAACGCCCAAACAAGCCACGTTTTTTAGGTTGTGGCATTGCCACATTTTGCACTATGGCACGCTGTAGCGTTGGTGCATCGCATGCCGTGGCATCTTGTTGTGGCATTGCCACATTTTGAAATGATTTATCTTCTAATTTTTCTTTATTATCAATTGATTCAGTATTTGTCGCACGCTGTAGTGTTGGTGTGTCGCATGCCGTGGCATCTTGTTGTGGTGCTACTGTAGCAGGTGCCACACTTTTTAACTCAATGAGAGTTTGCATTCGATCAATTTGTTGCATTAAACGCTCTTCACGTTCTTGATATTTTTTTACTTCATTTTCTAAATGAGCAATTAATTTTTTGGTTGAATCATCTACTTCTTGTTTAGATGATTCCTCTCTCTTAGATATTTGCTCAGGTTCACCAAAACAACGAATAACTTCCGTAATATCGAATTGCCCATCTGCCGACCTAGATAGGCGACCATTTCTTACAGCTCGGTAAATTGTAGATCGATCTACATTGAATTGTTTTGATACTTCGCTTAATGACAGTTTTGCCATTTATGTAATCCTTTTATTTAGATGGCATATATCCAGCTTTTTTTAGATATGGAAAGAGTTCTTGTCGTTTATTGGGATCTTGTAGCATTTCAGCGATTCTAATAGCAAATTGTTCGAAACTTTCTGTTCCATGAGAATATGTACTCATTTCAGGCATTTCAGATAGTTTTTTTGCAAACATATATCGTTGGGAATCTGTCATTTTTATAATCCCTAACTCCTGAACTGGCTCTATAATTAATTTAGAGTCTTCTCTTTTTTGTTTAAAGCTAAAAGAAAAACCATAAATAGAACGTCCTTTTTTATGTTGTTCATATGTTGTGGTGATGTCAGTAAATTCATTAATTTGAGAAATAGCAATTTCTAAGACACGTCTTTTAAAAAGCTCCATTCGTTGATATTCACTATCATCTATACCTAGTTGATTTCTGAATTGTGATAATTCAAAAATAGGAGTTTTTCCTACCGTACGCCAAGCAATAAGCAATTCATATAAGCGTATTGCATATCTACTTTTTAATAGACTTACTTGCTTTAATTCATAACTAGTAAAATGTTGTTCTAATCTCGTAATTAAGGGTACAACAGCAGGTGCAAAAATTAATTTCACAGTTGCTTCATTTTCAACATATCTAATTTCACTTACCCATCTAGATTTAACATGTTCAACATTTCCATTTTTATTGATAAATTGAAAACTAAATCTGCGTTCAAATAGGTCATCTGTAGCCTGTTTTAATACTTTATAAGCTGTATGCTTTTCTACATTAAAATGATTTATATAACTTGAGGCATGAACCTCTAAAGCATCATTTGCATTTATTCCTTTCCCTGTTTCTCTAGCTGTAATAATCGCTAAGAGAATTAATCGTTGTTCAACTAAATCTAAATTATAGCTAGCGTTAATTAAGGCATTGTCTTTTACTACTAATTCTTTCATATCACACCATGATTATATATTGATATATAGCACCACAATGTAATAAAGGTGTCAATGGGTCGATAAACGGTGTTATAAGGGTCGATAAACGGTGTTATAAGGGTCGATAAACGGTGTTATAAGGGTCGATAAACGGTGTTATAAGGCTTTGGAAACTCTTTATTGAAAAGGCTTTCAGGTCTCTTAAAAGCATTTAAAAGTATTA
>NZ_JCAKNA010000053.1:0-6872 GCF_059515885.1 Acinetobacter sp. FY683
TACGTAGTGCACGCATGACTTCAATACCTTTAATTGTGGCATAAGCAGTCTTCATAGATTTGAATCCTAATGTGGCCCTGATGATTCGCTTTAACTTACCATGATCACATTCAATGACATTATTTTTATACTTAATCTGCCTGTGCTCAATATCTACTGGACATTTTCCTTCTCGCTTTAATCGTGATAAAGCATGGCCATAGGTCGCTGCTTTATCTGTATTGATGACCCGTGGAATTTGCCATTTTTTCACCGTATTGAAGATCTTTCCTAGAAAACTATAGGCTGATTTACTGTTCCGTCTAGCGGAAAGGTAAAAGTCAATCGTATGACCCCATTGATCAACTGCACGATACAGGTAAGTCCATCGCCCCTTCACTTTGATATAAGTCTCATCCATATGCCATGAATGTAAATCTGTAGGATTACGCCAATACCAGCGTAACCGTTTTTCCATTTCTGGAGCATAACGCTGAACCCAACGATAAATTGTACTGTGATCCACATTTATGCCTCGTTCAGCGAGCATTTCTTGAAGTTCACGATAGCTGATGCCATATTTACAATACCAACGAACAGCCCAAAGAATGATTTCACCTTGAAAGTGCCGACCGTGGAAGGGATTCATCTGCTGTATCTCGAAATAAATAAGATATTTAGCTTATCATGTCAGCCTATTTGCAACAGTGCCGTTTTTCGTGGGATTATGGCGTGAATAATAGTAAGTTTTTGACCCCAAGAAAAAAGTGTAGCAACTTACTACACTTTTTAGATATTCAGAATTTAGGTATTTTCACTTGTATTTTAGACAAGATGTAGCAAGTCCGAACTGCGACATTTTCCCAATGAGCGCCCGCTAATCTCACTAAAAAGATGTACCAGAAATATTCTAGTTATTTGCGAAAAATGTCAGACATGCAAAAAAAATCATTCACCCGGAATATTTTCAATGCGCTGTAGCAATTTGCTACACTTTTTAAATAATTTCTTTACCAAAAATCTCATTCAAACGCTCGCGATTTTCCTGAACAAAAGTCGGATCATTTTTGAGCTTATATTTCATCTCTTTCTTGAAATCATTCATGGATGCACCGGCCACAGCAAAATCCATTTGAAACATAATATCGTTCACAATAACATTCGCCTGAGAATCGGTTAAACAGCCTTCGGTCTTAAACCACTTGCTGAACTGCGTATAATTCGGATCATTGGCATAGATATACCAGGAACGTACGGTCATATCAAACTTTGCCCCCAGCTCTTTCACGATGGCATTATCATCAAAATCTACATCCAGATAGATTTGAGTTTTTTCGTTAAATTGTGGAAGAGCTGCTTCAGTATGTCCACTCACAATTTTAAACCGCACACCCACAATAGGACGGCCTTTCTTAATGGTGTCATATTCTAGTTGCAGACTAGTTTTAGTATTAATTTCTTCAACAATTTTATCCAGAATATAACGCCTAAAATCTACCCAGCGGTCATATTTTTTTTCACCGATGTCAATCAACGCTTTTAAATTCTCTAAGGTGAGCTCAACTTCATAGGTGTCGAGATTCGCGTACTTAAATTCATTTTTAACAATATAAGAATATAGACTCATACTTGTGACAGAGTCTAAAGCAAATAAATCTTTCAACTGGTAAGTGGTAAAATTTCCACTGGCCAGACGGGTGAAGTAAGGCAGCACTTCACTGGTAAAGCGAATCTGCAAGGCATTTTTGGCATCATCTTCCCAGCGCAGTTCCCGGATAATCGGTACCACAGAATGGACTTTTTTTACTTTACGCTTGACGTCATCTACAGGCTCTTCAATTACAAAATGAGCAACCCGAGATGAAAGTTCCCTATAAATCCGGTCAATAGCCACATTAATGGAATTCTTCTTATTGAGTCCTAACAATTCCCCCAAATCTTCTTTATGCAGATAGATATAGGTTTGCTCGGTAATTTCACGATCTTGGTTATTTTTTTCACCATAGTTTGCAACCGCCATTGCATAAAGCAGTGCCTTATATTCATTAGAAGACAATTCAATAGGGCGAATTAAGCGGTTACTGGTACTCACCACTCCATTCTGTCGAATATTGCCGATACAATAAGGTAAATATTCTATTTCTTGTTTTTCGTTAAAATCGCTCATAAGTGAAAAATTAAAAGTTATTCCCCCTATTTATACATAAAAGTGGAATAACATTCAACATCTTCACCTTACAGATTCATTTTAAGTGCTTATCCCTTTAAAAGGATGTGCTAAAGATCAAGATTGGAAAGCATGTCATCATTTTTTTAGATTTAGCCTAATCCTCAACCTAAAAGTGGAATCTTTTAAAAAATTTCCACTTATTAATGACAAGCTTTCCACTTTTATCAACTGAGAAGAGCTTAAATCATTTTCTTTGCATTTTTTTGTGGCCAAAAATACCGTTATAAGTGAAAAAATCATTTGGTTTAGCACTTTTCAGTGACAAAGCTTTCACCTTTAGAGAGAATCAAGTACTAAATCGGACTTTTTTTTTGCAATTTTTAAGGGGAAAACACAACTTATCCACAAGTAGAAAAATAAGCGTGACAAGTCTTCCACCTTTAAAGCCAGATCATGATACTTATCAACAGATTAAAGTTTTGAATTTAAATAATTTTATAACTTAATTTCATGT
Organism: Acinetobacter sp. FY683; assembly: GCF_059515885.1. Classification (NCBI taxonomy): domain Bacteria; kingdom Pseudomonadati; phylum Pseudomonadota; class Gammaproteobacteria; order Moraxellales; family Moraxellaceae; genus Acinetobacter; species Acinetobacter sp. FY683. The sequence goes on from NZ_JCAKNA010000053.1 coordinate 2,664, forward strand.
TTTTTTTTAAACCAGTGACAAGTCTTCCACCATAGTGACAAGTCTTCCACCTTTCAGTGATAAGTCTTCCACCTTTCAGTGACAAGTCTTCCACCTTTCAGTGACAAGTCTTCCATCGTTCAGTGACAAACCTTCCACTTTTCGGTGACAAACCTTCCACCTTTAAAGATATAAGCTGTTGTTTTAAAAAGGAAAAAATTGTCCTAATTATAATTACTTAATTATATTAATTAATACTAATTATAATTAGCTAGCTATATTTTATATAAAACTTTAATTTGTTTTCTTTGTTAGCAGATATTGATTCGTACTTTAATATCATTCAAATAAAGTGTAGCAACTTGCTACAAGTTCTACTATATTAGGATCATTCGAATGGGGTCTGATATGACAAATAAATCGACTAAAATTATTGCTGTAGCAAACCATAAGGGTGGTTGCGGGAAGACCACCACGGTTGTTCATCTGGCTGCAGAGCTAGCAGACTTGGGGCATAAAGTATTGGTGATTGATTTAGATCCACAAGCCAATGCAAGTTTACATATCGGATTAAGACATCCGAGTGAGGTTGAAACCACTTCTGCTGAATTACTGTTAGGTGATTTGAGCCTATTGTCTGATGCCTTACAAGAAGAAACCAATTTTAAAAATGTTTCTTTAATTTATGGTTCACTTACTTTAGGTAAAACAGAAGACCAACTTAAAGATGATGCCCCAAGACCCTCTGAAGAGCTCTCTAACAAGTTGGAATTATTAAAAGGATTATATGATTTCATCCTGATTGACTGTCCTCCAAGCCTAAAACTTCTGACCAGTAATGCCTTGGCTGCATCTACCCATGTTATGGTGCCGATTGAATCCGGTTCACAATATGGCTTATATGGTGTCACGGACTTAATTAACCATTTAAGTAAAATAAGACGGGTCAATCCCGAATTGAAACTGTTAGGTGCTTTGCTGATTAAACATGATGAACGTCAAAACGTCTGTAAACTGATACGAGATGAAGCTTTAAGCCAGGTCGGCGAATTGTTAAAAACGACCATTCCAATGAGTACGAAAGTCAATCAAGCAGCAATTTTACAACAGCCATTATTGGGCGTAGATAAAAATTCTAAAGTTCGTAAAGCGTTCCAAGATTTAGCGAAAGAAATCATCAATCGTGTTGAATAAAAGCACTCTGAGAATCCTATGGTAAGTACAAAAGAATTGTTGGCACAACGTCTTCAGCAAAATACTCAAAAGCATCAACAAGCTCAGCAAGAGCATGTCAACGATGTGAAAGAATTACGTCGTAATGTCCAAATTACAGACATTCAACCTAGTCCCAATCAGCCACGAAAAATATTCAATCAGCAAGATATTGAAGATTTAGCGGCCTCAATTGAGGAGATTGGATTATTGCAGCCGATTGCAGTTCGGCGAGTACAGGACAAATATGAGTTAATTGCAGGTGAACGACGCTTGAAAGCGCATCAAGTTCTCAATAAAAACACTATTGAAGTGATTGTCATCGATGCATCAGATGAAGAAGTTGCACTGTTAACCTTGGCTGAGAATTTAAAACGGGAAGACTTAACAGATTATGAAATTTATGTCGGTCTGAGTTCTCTGGATGAGAAATTAAAAAAGAACAAGCAAAAGCTGGCAAAATCATTAGGCATGAATCGAGAGGATATGTATAAATATCTATCTTTCGAAAAAATACCGAAAGAACTGATTGCCGATTTAGAACAACAACCGACATTGTTGGCACGCACTGCCGCCACAGCTGTGAAAAAGTTTCTTTCAGATTACGAAGAGAATTACAGTAATGCTAAAAAAGCACTGCTAGAAGCTTGGGCGAAATTACTGAAAAAAGAAGTTGAGCAAACAAAACTGGCCTTATTGGCAGAAAAAATTTTAAAGTCGAAAGAAAACAAAGAGCCAATTAAAACGTCAATCGTGCATAAAATTGAATATGATGGAAAAGTCGCAGGGAATATCAAGTTTGATCACAACATTTTAAAAGTGTCATTAAAAATGAGTGAATTTGATGAGCAAAATTTACAAGAGCTGGAAAATTTGCTGAAAAAAATGCTGAAAAAATAAAATGAAGGCACTGTAGCAACTTGCTACAGTGCTTTGTTCAATTGAAATTTCGCCGATTTTTATACTTTTTGAATTTATATGTTATAAATATTGCTTGTTTTTTACTCGAGAATAAAAAATGTTAATTCAATTAAAAAAAGATTTTTTCCTTAACGCTGATCATATTGTTTCGGCAGAAATTATCCCACTTGAATCGAATTCTTTTTCAGTCATGATGGCTTTGTTGTACAAAGCTATTCTTGAGGGCTTCTTTAGCAATATAATTTCCAGATGAAGAAGCCTGCACCTAAAACTTACCGTACAACCAATTGGTCCTCGTATAACCAAGCTTTAATCAAGCGAGGAAATATTTCAATCTGGTTTGATCCTAAGACCCAATGGTATGCACAACCACAAGGCAAGCACGGACGAAATCAAACTTATTCCGATACAGCGATTCAATGCTGTTTAATGATCAAATCTCTATTCCGTCTTTCTTTACGTATGGTCACTGGCTTTGCTCAAAGCCTGATTAAACTCTGTGGCTGAGCAGCCCCGAATATCAGTGATATTCGTACTCCACCCTCTGTAGACGACAAAAGCATATTGATATTGCGATAAGCTATCAGAAAAGTCGTGATGGGTTACACCTACTCGTCGACTCTACGGGTTTAAAATTTTTAGGTGAAGGTGAATGGAAGCGTAAGAAACATCAGCCTGAATACCGTCGGCAATGGCGTAAACTGCATATTGGTATAGATGCTGAAACACTGCAAATACGTGCCGTTCAGCTTACGACAAATAATGTCAGTGATTCACAAGTACTAGGTGATTTACTGGATCAAATCCCACCAAATGAGCGAATAGATTCTGTCTATACCGATGGGGCGTACGACACGAAGTGCTGCAGACAAGTGATTTCAGATCGTCAAGCACATGCAGTAATTCCACCCAGGAAGAATGCCAAGCCCTGGAAAGATTCTAAAATCAGTTCAATAGAACGAAATGAGTTACTTCAAACGGTTAAGCATTTAGGCAGAACCCTATGGGAAAAATGGTCGGGCTATCACCGTCGCAGTTTGGTGGAAACCAAGATGCATTGCATCAAATTATTAGGAGATAAGCTGACGGCAAGACATTTTCAAAGTCAGGTCAATGAAGTTCATGCGCGTGTGGCAGTTCTGAATAGATTTACGGAATTAGGTAGACCTCACACCCAAGTTGTCACTTAAATTTGAATGGATTGGGGAAAACTCAGCTTTTGAATGTTTATGCAACAAAGCCTGAAATACTTAAAAGTGGGCGATGAAGTGAATATTGAACGCTCTGCAAAAGTAGGTGCTGAAAATGGTGGTCATAACTTATATGGTCATATTGAAGGGACTGCCAAAGTTAATAACTTGAGTAAAAATGGCGATACGCTACATCTCGACATTGAGATCCCAAATGGCACTGTTGCAAATAGGCTGACATGATAAGCTAAATATCTTATTTATTTCGAGATACAGCAGATGAATCCCTTCCACGGTCGGCACTTTCAAGGTGAAATCATTCTTTGGGCTGTTCGTTGGTATTGTAAATATGGCATCAGCTATCGTGAACTTCAAGAAATGCTCGCTGAACGAGGCATAAATGTGGATCACAGTACAATTTATCGTTGGGTTCAGCGTTATGCTCCAGAAATGGAAAAACGGTTACGCTGGTATTGGCGTAATCCTACAGATTTACATTCATGGCATATGGATGAGACTTATATCAAAGTGAAGGGGCGATGGACTTACCTGTATCGTGCAGTTGATCAATGGGGTCATACGATTGACTTTTACCTTTCCGCTAGACGGAACAGTAAATCAGCCTATAGTTTTCTAGGAAAGATCTTCAATACGGTGAAAAAATGGCAAATTCCACGGGTCATCAATACAGATAAAGCAGCGACCTATGGCCATGCTTTATCACGATTAAAGCGAGAAGGAAAATGTCCAGTAGATATTGAGCACAGGCAGATTAAGTATAAAAATAATGTCATTGAATGTGATCATGGTAAGTTAAAGCGAATCATCAGGGCCACATTAGGATTCAAATCTATGAAGACTGCTTATGCCACAATTAAAGGTATTGAAGTCATGCGTGCACTACGTA
>NZ_JCAKNA010000054.1:0-5549 GCF_059515885.1 Acinetobacter sp. FY683
CGCGACTCATGAGTGCTCGGTTATATGCGGGCCAATTGGTTGTGCGGTAGATTTTGTGTGTAGGCTTCTTCATTTGAAAATTATATCGCTGAAAAACCCTTTACAGATAGGTTTGTGCAACAAAACCTATTGAAAATAAATCTTTAACTTTTAATAAAGATAAGCTTTTTACTAAAAATATTAGTTATTTTATTACACGTATGAACCAAAAAAGTTCAGATCAACATTATTCAAAACCCCTACCATTATCTTGGGAATATTCTGAATTTGAACAATTTGTCAGTGCCCATGTTATAGGGAGTGCTGAAAAATGGGATAAAGTAACACCAAAACAAATTTTATCTAGTTGGCTTAATGCTGTGGAATATGATGTAGAAGAATAAATTTAAAATTGATTCTTGCTAGAGATTGTTAATCTTTTCATAAATCTCTAGATTTTTTGATAAGATTGACTTAATTTTTATTGATTCAGTATTGTTATGCCACTATTAGATTGGGTGAACCGAAACCAAGCTGAAGAAACAGCAACCCAAGTTCCATATCACCTTTTAAAATTCGAAAAATCATATGGTGATGATGAACAGGCAAAAGAAAACCTGATTATTCAAGGTGATAATTTACAAGCACTAAAAGCTCTGTTGCCACTTTATGGTGGACAGGTGAAATGTATTTTTATTGATTTTAAGTGTATATAACCTTACAACACTCAATCAGCTTTTGAACACTATGATGATAAGTTAGAACATGCGCAATGGCTTTCTATGATGTATCCACGTCTTCAACTGCTTAAAGAACTTTTAGCGGAAGATGGCTCTATTTGGATTACACTTGATGATAATGAAGCACATTATTTGAAAGTTCTAGCTGATGAAGTTTTTGGAAGAAAGAATTTTTTAGCTAACTTAATTTGGCAAAAAGCTTACAGTGCAAAAATGGATGCACAAGGGTTTAGCGCTTCACATGATCATATACTTGTTTATGGAAAGACCAACAAAGTTGCTATCAAAAGATTAGAGTTTGAACAAAATAGTAGCCAGTTTAATTACTTTGATGAAATTAAGAATAAATTTTATAGACGTAGATCTTTACGTAAAGAGGGTTCTGAGTCTTTAAGACAGGACCGACCATCTATGTGGTACCCAATTATTGCTCCTGATGGCTCAGAGATCCATCCAATAAAGCCTACAGGTGTTGAAGGGCGATGGCGTTGGAAACAAGAGAATGTTATCTCAAATTCAGATGACTTAGAGTTTATATTCAAAAATAATAAATGGGAAATATATGTTAAACAATATGCTGAAGATAAAGCATATAGACCTCCTGAAACTATATGGTTAAATGAGGAGGTAGGACACAACCATGAAGCAAAGCTCGAAGTAAGTATTTTTAATTCTTCGGATGTTTTTGATACGCCTAAACCTGAAAGATTGATTCAAAAAATTCTCACCATTGTAACCGAGGAAAATGATCTCATCCTTGACTCATTCCTCGGTAGCGGTACAACAGCCGCAGTTGCTCATAAAATGGGACGACGTTATATCGGTATTGAAATGGGTGAACATGCTAAGACTCATGTGATTCCACGGCTTGAAAAAGTCATTGAAGGTGAGCAAGGTGGTATTTCATCTGCTTTGAATTGGCAAGGTGGTGGTGGTTTTAGCTTCTATACTTTAGGTAGTTCTATTTTTGATGATAATGGCTTCTTAAATACTGATGTGAAGTTTAAAGATCTCGCTAGTTATGTTTGGTGGTTAGAAACAAAATTTGCCTTAAACCAAACTGAGAATTTTGATAATCCATTCTTGGGTATTTACGAAGGAACAGCCTACTATTTGCTCTATAACGGTATTTTAGGTGATCGACGACCAAATGGCGGGAATGTACTTACATCCTCTGTATTGAATCATTTAAATGAATGTTATGCTCATGACGGTAAAAGAATTGTGATTGGTGAAGCCTCCCGTTTAAGTCCTACTCGATTGGAAGCATTAAACATCGAGTTTAAACAAATTCCATATTCACTCTATGGTAATAAGGCTAAGTAAGGATTACTCATGTCACTTCAATTAAAAAATTATCAAAATCAGTCTTTACATGCTTTAGAGCAATTTTTTACTTTAGCTGCATCATTTGGGGCGGAACAAGCTTTTAAGCAATGTGTGGGCGAAAATATACAATATAACGACCGTCTAGATGGTATTCCAAGTGTATGTCTGCGTGTTCCTACAGGTGGTGGTAAAACCTTACTAGCATCACATAGTATTCCTATTGCTGCTCGAAATTATGCAAATACAGATACACCTATTGTTTTGTGGCTTGTTCCAACGGATATGATTCGTCAGCAGACACTTGCAGCTTTGTCAGATGTAACCCACCCTTATAGACAAGCTTTGCAAGGTTACTATGGTGATAAATTAAAAATTTGTGATATTGAAAGTTTACAAACATTAAATAAGCATGATGTTAATCAGTCTTGTATTGTGATTGTGACTACCATTCAGATTTTTAATATTGATAAAGATAAGACATTTCAACGTAATGCTTACGCTTTTGATGAGTCATTAAGTGAACATTTTACAGGGCTAACAGATTTTCAGACTCAAAATATGGATAGAGTTACGGCTGATACATTGCAATATCAGCCATTCTTGACTGAAAAAGATATTGGGCGTGTAAAGCATTCGTTGGTGAATTTCTTTAATCTGCACCGACCAATTATCATTGTAGATGAAGCACATAAAAACCGTGGTGGTAAGACCTTCTTTCCTACGCTGAAGCGTTTAAATCCTAGTTGCTTGGTTGAGCTAACAGCGACACCAAAAGATAATAACGTACTTTATTCAGTGTCGGCTGCTGAACTCAAAGTCGCTGAGATGATCAAGTTACCAGTCGTTCTGACTGAACATCCACATAGTTGGCAAGACTGTATTCGCGATGCACTTATCCAACGTCAAAAATTAGAGGTGTTGGCTCAAAGCGAAAAAGAATATATTCGTCCAATTTTGTTGATCCAAGCTCAGGATAAAAATGGTGAAGCGAATGTAGAAGCTGTAAAACAGCATTTATTAAGCGAATATGAAAATATAACTGAAGAATGGATTGCGATCTCTACAGGGCAAACCAAAGAGCTTGAAGATGAAAATCTGTTTAGCCCTATGAGTAAAGTGAAGATTGTCATCACGGTAGAAGCTTTAAAAGAAGGTTGGGATTGTTCTTTCGCTTATGTACTTGCGAGTTTGCAGAACATCAATTCAGCTACTGATGTGGAGCAACTATTAGGTCGTGTCTTACGTATGCCTTACGCAAAATTACGCCAAAACGACGAACTCAACAAAGCATATGCGCATGTTATTTCTAGTTCTATCGCTCAAGCGACCATGCTACTTAAAGACCGTATGGTACAAAATATGGGCTTTAATAAATGGGAAGCTGATACCGCCATTGTTGTGAATCCTCAACCTGAATTAGATCTAGGTCAAACTGGTAGTGTTGGAACCAAACCTAAAACTCCTGAAGTTATTATTTCTGTACCATTTGAAGTCAAGACAGATACTATCCCTACTGAGTTACAACATTCGGTACAGAAATTAGATAACAGTCAAGGTACATCTTTAGTGATCAATAAAGGCACAACTGACGAAGAGTTTGATCAAATCGAACAGGCTGTTATTGATAAAGCAACGCCTAAACAGAAAGCACAAGTCAAAGAAGCCTTTGATGATGCTCGTGCTGAACGACAAGCTCATCAAGCACCAGAGAACTGGAATGCTTCATTTGCATTGATTCCGCAATTAGGTTTATTTGTGGATGGTGAATGGCAAGTTGCTGATAAAGAGACGATTGAAGACTCCGTGGAATGGAATTTACTAGATTTTACTGTGCAGCTTGAAGGTTTTAATATCAGAGAAACTGTAAATAGTTTTGAAATTGATCTAAATATTGAAGATCAAGAGTTAAAGTATGGACAATTAGGTAGTCAGCAAATCCAATTTTCTGACATGCCAACACCCATCACTGAAAATGATTTACTCAACTGGCTTGATCGAAAAGTAAGACGTCAAGGTTTGACACAAATTCAATTACGAGCTTATTTAACAAAGCTAATCAGTTATTTGCTGAATGTACGAAATTTCACTTTAACTCAATTGCATCGTGCTCAGTTCCAATTGTCACTTGCTGTATCAAATGAATTAGACCGATTATTCGAATTAGCTCGTAAAAAGGCTTTTCAGGGTGATTTATTTAGTCAGTTACAGGTTGCTAATGAGCCTAAGCTTGAAAATAGTTTTGAATTTAAGCGTGGTATGTACCCTGTTAAGAAACCTTATCGCGGAAGTTTCAAGTTTAAGAAACATTTCTATGCCCAAATTGATGATTTAAGGGAAAAAACAGACGGTGGTAATATTTCTGAAGAATTCCAATGCGCTCAGTTATTAGACTTACATCCTAAAGTTAAATATTGGGTGAGAAATATTCCTAAGCAACCACAATATTCTTTTTGGCTACCAACGGCTTTGTTGCATAAAGGCTTGAAAGGCTGAGCTCCCCTAGGTGAGCCAAATTTAAGAGACAACTTGGGTATGAGGACGACCTAATTCTGTGAATTTATTCAAGACTGCCATGCGTGCGTGGATCTCATTCACCTGACTAGGAAAACTCCTTGCTGTTAATTTATCGCCTAATAATTTGATGCAATGCATCTTCGTTTCAACCAAACTCCGACGGTGATAACCAGACCACTTTTTCCAAAGCGATCTACCTAGACGTTTGACTGTCTTTAATAACTCGTTCCGCTCGATAGACCTCGCTTGCTGATCTTTCCAAGGCTTTGCATTTTTCCTCGGTGGAATGATCGCATGTGCATCTCGATCTAAAATGACTTGTCGGCAATGCTTTGTGTCATAAGCACCATCTGTATAAACAGAATCAATTTTCTCATCCAAGGGAATTTGAGAAAGTAAATCTTCAAGTACTTGAGAATCACCAACATCATTTGTAGTGAGCTGTACAGCACGTATTTGAAGAGTTTTAGCATCTATAGCAATATGCAGCTTACGCCATTGACGACGATATTCAGCCCCATGTTTCTTGCATTTCCATTCACCTTCACCTAGAAACTTCAAACCAGTAGAGTCTACGAGTAGATGCAGACCATCACTACTTTTTTCATAGCTAATCGCAATATCAATATGTTTTTGTCTTCTGCAAAGCGTAGTGTAATCCGGCGCTGTCCAATCTAATCCAGAGAGTTTAATCAGACTTTGAACAAAACCTGTGACCATACGTAAAGAGAGTCGAAATAGAGATTTGATCATTAAGCAGCATTGAATCGCTGTATCGGAGTAGGTCTGATTTCGACCTTGCTTGCCTTGTGATTGTGCATACCACTGGGTCTTTGGATCAAACCAAATGGAAATATTACCCCGGTTGATTAAGGCTCGATTATAGGATGACCAATTGGTTGTACGATAGATTTTAGGGGCAGGTTTATTCATTTTGAAATTATATTGCTGAATAAGCCTTCCATGCTAGGTTTGTGCAACAAAGCC
>NZ_JCAKNA010000055.1:0-5389 GCF_059515885.1 Acinetobacter sp. FY683
TAATATAAGTTACTGTTTTTAAAAAGATTAAAAAAATAGTTATATTTATACTTAAGAGTCTATTTATTTTGTAAATTAAATGTTTAATAATACAAATATTGTTTATTTTTAAGACTTAGTAATATGAGCTCAGTCCCCAAAAATCTGAATAAAAGAATCACTCGAGAAATAGCAATCATTTTAATTATTAAGGTCGCTATTTTACTTATCATTAAAAATATTTGGTTTGACGCCCCAACTATTCCCAAAAATTTTGACAATCAAGTTGCCGAGCGTATTGCTGGCGACGCATCCCAAACTAAGGAGACACGTTGATGATTACTGAAAGCGTGGTCGATTTATCGCGGTTCCAGTTTGCAATGACTGCGATGTATCACTTTATTTTTGTACCACTTACTTTAGGTCTTGCATTTATTCTTGCCATTATGGAAACCACGTATGTGATTTCTGGTAAAGAAATTTACAAAGACATGACTAAGTTCTGGGGCAAATTATTCGGTATTAACTTCGCGCTTGGGGTAACTACTGGCTTAACAATGGAGTTCCAGTTCGGTACTAACTGGGCATATTACTCACACTATGTAGGTGATATTTTTGGTGCTCCATTGGCTATTGAAGGTTTGATGGCCTTCTTCCTAGAATCTACATTCATTGGTTTATTCTTCTTTGGATGGGATCGTTTATCAAAAGTACAACATTTAGCAGTAACATGGTTAGTTGCAATTGGATCTAACATGTCTGCTTTATGGATTTTGGTTGCAAATGGTTGGATGCAAAACCCAGTCGGCTCAGCATTTAACTACGAAACCATGCGTATGGAAATGGTCGATTTTGGTGCCTTAATTTTCAACCCAGTTGCTCAGGTTAAGTTCGTACATACAGTTTCAGCAGGTTATGTAACAGGTGCAATTTTTGTACTTGCTATTTCTAGTTACTACCTATTGAAAAAACGTGACTTACCATTTGCACGTCGCTCTTTCGCTATTGCTGCTATCTTTGGTTTAGCATCTACACTTTCTGTAATTTTACTTGGTGATGAATCAGGTTACGAAATTGGCGATGTACAAAAAACTAAACTTGCTGCAATTGAAGCTGAATGGGAAACAGAACCTGCTCCTGCTGCATTTACTCTATTTGGCTTCCCAAATACTGAAACAATGCGTACGGATTATGCAATTAAAATTCCATATGTGATGGGTATCATTGCAACACGCTCTACAGATACTCAAGTAATAGGGATTAAAGAGCTAATCACTCAACATGAAGCTCGTATCCGTAATGGTATGGTTGCTTATGCACAACTTGAAAAATTGCGTGCTGGCGATCAATCTGAAGAACTAAAAGCTGCATTTGCTGATTCTCAAAAAGATTTAGGTTATGGCTTACTTCTTAAGAAATATACAACAAATGTTGTAGATGCTTCTGATGAGCAAATTAAATCTGCTGCTAAAGACACTATTCCACATGTACCAAGCTTATTCTGGTCTTTCCGTGCAATGGTTGCTTCTGGCTTCTTAATGCTTGTACTTTTTGCTTTCGCAACGTTCGCTGTCGCTAAACGTAATGCTGAAAACAAACCTTGGTTATTAAAATTCGCCCTATTCTCTCTACCACTTCCTTGGATTGCTGCGCAAACAGGTTGGTATGTTGCAGAAGTTGGTCGTCAACCATGGACAATTGGTGAAGTACTTCCTACATACTTATCTGCATCTTCATTGAGCACAGGTGATGTATGGGGCTCTATCATCGCATTGGCATCGTTCTACACTGTATTACTTATCATTGAAATGTATTTAATGATTAAATTCTCTCGCCTCGGACCAAGTTCTCTTCACACTGGTAAATACCATTTTGAAAAACTTGACGCTGAAAAAAAGGCAAATGAGGAGTCTCAAGCATGATCGAATATGAACTACTCAAAATAATCTGGTGGGTACTAGTAGGTGTTCTACTTATTGGTTTCGCATTAACAGATGGTTTCGATATGGGCTCAATGGCAATTATGCCATTTGTAGGTAAAACAGATGACGAACGTCGTGCGGCAATTAATACAATTGCCCCTCACTGGGATGGTAACCAAGTTTGGTTCATTACAGCAGGTGGTGCATTATTTGCTGCATGGCCAATGGTATATGCAACTGCGTTCTCAGGCATGTATTGGGCACTGTTACTCGTACTGTTTGCCCTGTTCTTACGACCAGTAGGCTTTGACTACCGCTCTAAGCTTGAAAACACTCAATGGCGTACGTCTTGGGACTGGGGTCTAGCTGTAGGTGGCGCTGTTCCTGCATTAGTATTTGGCGTAGCTTTTGGTAATATGTTCTTAGGCGTTCCGTTCACTTTAGATGAAACTGTACGCTCAACATATACAGGTAGCTTCTTCGCTTTACTTAATCCATTTGCACTTGTGTGTGGCTTAGTTAGCTTATCAATGCTATGTGCTCACGGTGGTTCTTGGTTAATGCTTCGTACAGATGGTGACTTACGTAAACGCTCTGCAAAAGCTACTCAAATTATGGGTATTGTATTCTTAGTATGTTTCTTAGGTGCTGGTGCATGGTTATACTTCGGTAATATCCAAGGCTACACTTTAGTACAACCTTTCGATACAAATGGTGTTGCTAACCCACTTGCAAAAGAAGTATTAACAAATGCAAACCCTGGTTGGATGAACAACTACAGCACTTATCCAATTACGATTATTGCTCCTGTTCTTGCAATTTTAGGTGCACTTATTGTGATTCCTGCTGCAGGCAAAGCAAAAGCTGGTTTAAGTTTCTTAGGTACAAGTCTTGCTATTATTGGTGCAATCTTAACTGCTGGTTTTGCATTGTTCCCATTCTTAATGCCATCAAGTCTTAACCCAACAGTAAGCTTAACAATGTGGGATGCGGTATCAAGTAAAAATACACTTACAGTTATGACTGTAGCTGCATGTATTTTTGTTCCATTGATTCTAATCTACACAACTTGGTGCTACTACAAAATGTGGGGCGTTATTACAAACAAACACGTTCAAGACAATACGCATAGCCTGTACTAAGGCTATGCTTAGGAGAAGAAATTATGTGGTATTTTGCTTGGATTCTCGGTGTTTTGATGGCATGTTTTGCTGGTGTATTAAGTGCCCTTTACATTGAACACAATCAAGATTTGGATGAGGAATAAAATATGACTGAAGTGACAGTAACAACAACAGAAAAAAAGCCAAATAAATTTGCAATGGCGGTTTCATTTTTGTTGGCATTGCCACTTGCAGCAGTTTTATTGGTGCATCCATCAGCAATGTTGGATGCAAACGGAGAATATAGCCATCGTGCCATGATGTTGATTATGATTGGTATTTCTGGTGGCTTTATTCACGGTGTTGGTTTTATACCAAGACTTTGGTTTTGGAAATGGTTATTTAGCCCTTTCCTCTCATGGCCTTTAATGCTATGGGGTTACTACACTTGGTTCTTGGCTTAAAATCAATCCTCACCAATAAAAAGAGCGCTATATGCGCTCTTTTTTACATAGCGAAAAATGTATTTTTCAATTTATTAATTTTGCTTTTCTATTCGTCACTAAATCACAATCATTAGTACCAGCTATACATTTTAAGTTCAAATTAAAGTCTATATAAGCTTTGGTTGTTTTAGATGTAAATTGATCTTTTATTAAATATTCATATTTATATTTTTTCTTTGCTTTGTTAAAACCAAAAGTATCACCAAAAAATACGTTCGGTATTTTTGATTCTAAAGTCGTACTTCTACTACTCGTTAATGGAGCTTCAACAATATTTCCAGTTTTCATCGAATAAACAAATAAATAGCTTGACGATCGATTATATGGACGACTTATATGATCATAAACACCAAATACTCTAGTACGTATTGCTACAATATTTTCATCATAATAAGCAATATACATATCAACAGACATATTTTTAGTCGCAGTTGTTTTTAAAATCTCATAAACTTTACCTTTATAATTTGCGCTAATACCATAAACCTGTGAATTACTTTTGGTATCTATTCCTAAATCTACCAAAGCGATTTTTAAATTTTTATTAATTACAGAATATTTGCCAAAATCAGAAATAAATTCCATTGGTTCATGAATTTGTACCGCATCCTGATCTATATCATTCCAATCTATAGATGTTTTAGAATAAACATTGAAAGATAAAAATAAAACACATATAAAAATTAAATTTTTCATAATATTCCTATAATAATTTTGTTAAAAATAATGAAATTGGGTCAAAGCGACCTACCAAACCTTTACCTAAACTTTTTGCAGACCTTGCTTCAAAATGCAAATGCCCACCTTTTGCTATGGTTGTCATCCCTTTTGCATTCCCAGTATCACCAGTCTTTCCTACAATTGTTTTTACTTTTATAACATCTTCTAGACTTACAAAAATCGAGGATAAATGCGCATAAAAGAAAAATACTTCATCATTTTTTATAAATTTGGAAACATAATTTTTCTGCTTTAAGGGTAAGTCATTTTTATTCACAGCCAAAATAACAACTTTTCCATATGCTCCACCTGAATGGGTATGGGTACTTTTGTAGGATATCTTCTAATATGGTAGTAACCGATTCGTCTTGGTATATTCGGTAATTAGTCGTTTTGGTGAGTAGCCATAACCAGGGTACAAGGGTGATTTTATAGCAGGCATGTCTATTACGGACTGGCAGTACTTCGACTTTGTTCACCATGCCTCTGAAGTATCTTGCCCCATTAATATTGTTTTGGTAGGTGTGGTCTTGGCTAAAGTTGTTAATTTGGCTGAGTTGGGAAATATCGAGTTTTAAACCATCTAAACGCATGCAAACGGCTATTTCTGTTCCAATCAGGCTTTGTAGGTTAAGGTCGGATGCGGGTGTACCACTATTTTTTGCTTGTTGGGGTGATACGTAACCTTCTAAGCCTGCATATCCATGTGCTGGATTACCGTATTCATCACGTATTTTTACAATCAGTTGGTATTCAAAGAGTTCATTTATTTTTTCTACGCCAGTTAAAGAGTCGAACCAAAAATAAGGGGTATCGAACATACTGGTGGGTAAGGCTTCGCCTTTGATCGTGATTTGATGCGTCATTGTTATTTTATCTATTTATTAGGTTTTGTTGCACAAACCTATCTGTAAAGGGTTTTTCAGCGATATAATTTTCAAATGAAGAAGCCTACACACAAAATCTACCGCACAACCAATTGGCCCGCATATAACCGAGCACTCATGAGTCGCGGAAATATTGCCATTTGGTTTGATCCTGCTACGCAATGGTATGCGCCATCAAAAGGCAAACAAGGGCGAAATCAAACCTACTCCGACGCAGCCATCCAATGCTGCTTAATGATTAAATCCTTATTCCGTCTGTCTTTACGTATGGT
>NZ_JCAKNA010000056.1:0-5383 GCF_059515885.1 Acinetobacter sp. FY683
GTGCATTGAGAAGACAATATAAAAGCTCAGAGCAAGAAACTCCTGATGTTCTTTTGATTTATTCAATTGAATTTAAGATGACAGATATTGATGAAATCAACGATACGGATGATGCTTATAAACCAACTGAGGTTGTGAAAATAAAATCCCCATTCTTGCATATTCATGTTTGTGTAATAGCTGATTGCAAAAAGACTATTCCTCAATCTTTCAATAAACGAGCTGTGCAAGCGTTGAATGAAATTGAGGGTTTAACGAAGGCACGTTATTTCAAAAGTAAAGATCGCTACGTCAATATATTTGATGATGAAACTAGAGAAAGTAGAATACAACGTACTAAACCACAGATGTATAAGTCTTTAAAAACTGAGTTTGATGATGTTTATGAAAGGGTGAAGTATCTTGCTAAAGTTGAGCAGAAAGACCCTGATAACATACCGTTCAGACAAAAATTTGGCTGTAGTCAATTACCCAAAAAAGACAACAATAGCTAAAACTACTATTACATAAGACAAAATAGAACGCTGTACGTGAATGAAATTAAATTATGTAGGGGATTATGCTCCCCTATGCACGTACACAGCCTTATAAACAAAAGATTGAAGCAACCAAAGCTAAGACATCTTTAATTGATATGTTGAACTTTCGTTCTACACTTTTATTTTCAGTGATAGTTGTCGTTTTAGTTGTTGGAGTTACTTTTGTAACTGTGGTTTTAGTTTCAGTTTTTTTAGATGAATATTTCATTACATGTGTTCCTATTTTTATTGGTACACATGTATTTAGTGAAGTGATTTATTTCTTAATTTAGCAATGCACTGATGCCGTTATCAGCATCTCAAAACCTATAGTTACACGTATAAGATAGAGAGTTACACGTGTGAGAAGAAACCTTGAGTGTCTATGAAAAGTTGTAATGAGCCTGCTTTGTAAAGTGGGCTTTTTTTGTGCCTGAAAAAAGGAGGGAGAGCTAAAACACAATTATGAATAATGAAATGAATAATCACGTCTTGTAAAACAGAGTTAATACAAGGTCGGAGCATAGAAATACGGTTTTTATCAGCAGAGAATCCGCCACATAAGCAGATTTTTTATGGAAATAGTTCCAATACAAACAGGATTTTATTTGGGTTTTACTACCCCCCTGTAAGGTTTAGGAAGACAAAAAAAAGGGCATATTTTTTTAATGTTAAATACTAAATAAGAAGTGAAGTTAAATTTTAAAAAGGAGTATCTGAATGAAACTATCGAATAGCGCTTTAAGAATGGTTTTGGCTTTGTTAGCTGTTGCTTTTCTTGCCGTAGGTTGCGACACGTGGGTAAAGGCGGAAGGTGTTGGTTGGTCTTTTGAGGCGAAAGCATCAGCGACAGCAGAATTAAAGAGAAAATAATTTCGATTTAAGGCGTGTACGTGAATGAAAGTGGATAGTAGCTCGACAAATCTATTTTCATTCACGAGATACGTCTTAGGTTGATCTTATTTAAAAGAACGTACTAACTATTTTTGTGCAAAATAAAGGTATCTACAAGAAATTAAAGAAGTTTATTACCAGTTAGTAATCTAATGATTTTTGATTTTCTGCACGACTGTACAAGTAGTTGCACAGTGCGTTGGTGCAAGAGTACAAGTACTGGTACAGTACATTGGTGCAAGAGTACAAAAATGTACGTATATCTTTGAATTTAATAATAAAAAAGTAAGTGGTTTGGGTTGTAATGAGGTGAATTCTACTGCATAGTTTATTTACTGATTAGTAGGAGCTTTCTACTAAAGCGACGGCACTCACTCTCAATCACCGTCTAAAGCTTTGAGAGTGAGTTTGTATCAACATCAATATCAACGCATTGGTATCTTCATGAAGACATTTGAGGTTAAAAGTTAAGGTTACTTAACTGTATTGATTAAACATCATTGGATATCTGATATCAATGCCCTAATTAGGGAGTAAATTAAATGAACGTAGTTATATTCTACGTCCTGCAAGTGGTTGGCTTAATTGCTAATCTTTTGCAAATTTCTGATTTTATTATCAGATAAGAGAAAGCCCATCTTCGGATGGGCTTTTTTACATCAGCATTAGAACCTCAAATAGGTTCAGGCGGTCTATCATTAGACTATACCCAAAGAATAAAAGATTAAATGATAAACAAGCCTATCATTAGACTTGAAAAGAATATTAAATGATATTATTATCATAGTACTTAAAGATACAATGTTAAATGATAAAATGACCATTCATATATACGTAAGAGCTAGCACAAAAGATCAAGATGCAGAGAGAGCATTAGACAGCCTTAAAGAGTTTGCTAGTTCTATTCGGGATGATGTTAAAGAATATGTAGAGAATGAATCAGGTACAAAGTTAGATAGACCTGTATTAAATGATTTACTCGATAAGGCAAAGAATGGAGATACCTTATTAGTTGAGAGCGTAGATCGCTTATCACGTTTAAAACAAGATGAGTTTGAAGTATTGAAAGGACGTATAAAAGAGAAAGGATTAAAGCTAGTTGTAGCTGATTTACCAACTACTCATGTACTGCTAGATACAAACGATACTATTACAAGCTCTATCCTGAATCTCGTTAATAACTTGTTAATTGATCTACTAGCTACTATGGCTAGATTAGACAATGAGAAGCGTATAGAACGTATTAAACAAGGTTTAGAGAGGAGTGGATATAAACCAACTGGAAAGAAAGCAGATAAAACCAAGCACGAACGTATCAAGGCAATGTTAGCAACAGGTGCTATGACGAAAGAAGAAATTGCTAAGGCTGTTGGATGTGGTGTAGCTACAGTTTACCGAGTTGCGAAAGGGAGCTAAAACACTAGTGATATTTCTAATTTACAGAACTGATATTTTTTAGGAGTATCGACTTTGTTAAGCACCATCTCTATTAATCTTGATATTTTTATATGAGGAATTGCTAAACATACATGCTCTCTCCTCTTTCTAAATCTTAGTAAATTTTTTAAGTGTAAAACTCAGTATTGATAAGTGTTTAACAGTTAAAATCAAATATAAGAAAACAATGCAAAGATCAATGTATTTCATTCGTTTTAAGCACCCTATAAGCGTGATATAAGGCGATATTAACACCTAGTGGTACTACCCTACATTAATACACTTAAATAGCTTAAAAACGAGCTATAAGGCTGTATTTTTGGGTTACATAGATTAGCAGTTTTGAGTTACACTGAATTTAACACTGATAACAAGAATGAACACTTATGTCACGTATTAACATTAGCCAAGCATCAAAGAAGTTTAACGTCAGTAGAAATACGCTATACAAGTACATTAAGAGTGGAAAGTTAACTAAGGATTCTGAGGGGCTAGTAGACACTGCTGATATGATTAGATTGTTTAGTTCGCATGTCACTTCACAGTCACAGTCAACAGTAGATGACAGTCAGCCTGAACATGAGATTACACAGTATCAACACCGTGAACAGTTACTACAAAAACAGGTTGAGCAATTGCAGTTACAAGTATCCTCATTAGAAAAGCAATTGCAGTACGTCCAAGCTAATGAAGCATGGTTAAAACAGCAACTTGATCAGAAGTTAATTGAGCATAAAAACAATGATAAAAAAGGATTACTAGGAAGGTTATTTGGGTAATTAATATTTTTAAGCGTTAGAAATTTTATATATTTATATGAATTGTGGTAAAACTACTCTATAGAAAATGAAAAACCCCATAACTTTCAAATCTTGGCGGAAGAGAAGTTACAGGGTTGAATCCTTAGATAGTACAAACAAAAGTTCATAACAATCTGAGAATAATAATACAGGTTGTTGTGAGTTTTGCAAACAGGTAAGTTATGCAATGCAACAGCTATCTTTAGCTTTAGAACAAACTATAAGCAAATATCCTGCAAAACCATATTGCAGTGACGATCTATCATTTGGGGTACAGGTACGCCCTAAACATATAGCTTTATTAAAAAAATATATTCAACCTAATCATCCGTACTACACAAACTTTTTTGTTTTTGATCTTGATTACCCAACAGCATACGTTGATCTATTCTATGACATGGTTGGTGTACCAACTCCAAACTTGATTGTAGAAAATCCTGAGAATGGTCATGCACACTATGTTTATCAACTAAAGACACCTATCTATCAAACTGATGCATCTAAACCTAAACCAATTGCATTCGGTAACGCCGTCTATTCAACGCTGAGAGAATTATTAAAGGCTGATGTAGGTTATACAGGGTTAATCACTAAAAACGCACTACACAAGCATTGGCGGACACACATACTACGTTCTGAACCATATACGCTTAATCAATTAGCTGAACGATTAGACTTAACACAACATAAGATAAATAAACTTATAGCACCTGATGAAGCTGTAGGGCTAGGTCGTAACTGCTGTGTCTTTCATACTGTACGTCATTGGGCTTATGTAGAGATCAGGAAATACAGAGGTAAAACGTACAATCAATGGTTACAAGGCGTCATTGATCGCTGTACTGCTCTGAACAGTGAGTTCACAGCACCTATGAGCTATAACGAAGTCAAAGGTATTGCTAAGAGCATCGCTAGATGGACTTGGAAGCGTGATAGCTACTGTTACCAAGAGTTTATTGATAGACAGACACGCAAGAGCAAGTTAGGTGCTTCTAAAGGTGGAACAGCACGTTCTATGCAGTACCAAGATAGACGTAAGCAAGCACAAGCACTGAAAGCGCAGGGACTAACCAATACACAGATTGCTAAAAGGATTGGTGTAACACGTGTGACTGTAATTCGATGGTTTTCTCAAGGGGTGTAACAGTGCCCCTAAATCAAGTTATTAGCTCGGTAATAGTTTAGGTAATAATTTATTGCTTTTGCGCTGTAATTACTTATTGTTCCTGATGTCAATAAAAGAATGACTTCGGACAGAAAAAATAGTATCTTTATGCCCTCAAACCTTTACTATCATTGCTTTTTTCTTTGCATAATAAGCAGAGTAATAGATATAGGGTTTAGCTATAGTTAATTTATGCATATAAATGTGATACTTAGGAGGTGAAGAATTAAAGCTAATGTAGGGATTACTCCCTTAAATCGTATGAATAATGGTGATGCTAAGAACTATCATGCAAACCCAGATCATTTGGAAAGAGTGGAAGAAGTACTTTTCTATGCAAGAGGTAACATGACATCCCCATGTGCTTTTCATTTGTTAAGTCATATTTCTGACCCTAAAGCTTTTGCTAAAGTTAAATCTGACTTTTCTAAAAAGTTTAAG
Organism: Acinetobacter sp. FY683; assembly: GCF_059515885.1. Classification (NCBI taxonomy): domain Bacteria; kingdom Pseudomonadati; phylum Pseudomonadota; class Gammaproteobacteria; order Moraxellales; family Moraxellaceae; genus Acinetobacter; species Acinetobacter sp. FY683. Next base: position 5,256 of record NZ_JCAKNA010000056.1, read on the forward strand.
CGTGCATTGAGAAGACAATATAAAAGCTCAGAGCAAGAAACTCCTGATGTTCTTTTGATTTATTCAATTGAATTTAAGATGACAGATATTGATGAAATCAACGATACGGATGATGCTTATAAACCAAC
>NZ_JCAKNA010000057.1:0-5139 GCF_059515885.1 Acinetobacter sp. FY683
ACCATACGTAAAGACAGACGGAATAAGGATTTAATCATTAAGCAGCATTGGATGGCTGCGTCGGAGTAGGTTTGATTTCGCCCTTGTTTGCCTTTTGATGGCGCATACCATTGCGTAGCAGGATCAAACCAAATGGCAATATTTCCGCGACTCATGAGTGCTCGGTTATATGCGGGCCAATTGGTTGTGTGGTAGATTTTGTGTGTAGGCTTCTTCATTTGAAAATTATATCGCTGAAAAACCCTTTACAGATAGGTTTGTGCAACAAAACCTCTGAATTATCAAAGAGATCTAAAGCTCGATAATAGGTTGATGTTAAAATTGGTAAAATTTTACAAATTGCATCAACACTATATCGATCTTTATTGTTGTGGATAAAATCCACCATTATTTGTGTGGGCGGTCGAGCTCCGCTTGAGCGAAAAAAGCGACTGCTTTGCGTAGAATTTCATTGGCACTTTTTAATTCTTTAATTTCACGTTCCATTTGCTTCATTTTTTCTTGGTCAGATACCTGTTGTATTTTGACAGGATTCTATTGATCGAGATACTTTAAATACCAAACACGCAATGTTTCAGCAGTACAACCAATTTTGGTGCAATCGCTGAAACTGCAGCCCAATTCGATGGATAATATTTTTCGGATTCAATCACAAGTTGAATAGCTCTTTCTCTGATTTCAGGGGTATATTTTAAGTTTGTCATCGGAACACTCTCTCAAGAAAAGTTGGTCTCAGACAAACCCTGTATGGTTCATTTCGTATAAACTTAAAATTAGGCTTATATCTCTCCTTCTATCAATGATTCATCGGGTCAGTTGAAGATACGGTTGCTTCAAATAATTTCTTAAAATCATTACTTGACGGTGCCATGTATAGACCTAAACCAAACTCTGGTAAAATTGCAATTAAGTGATCAAATATATCTGATTGGATACTTTCATATTCATTCCATACTGTCGTATTCGTAAATGCATATATTTCTAGAGGTAAGCCTTCACTAGTCAATTCCATTTGGCGAACAATTAATGTTTGATTTTTACTAATTCCAATATGTTGCTTTAGATAAAACTCCACGTAAGCACGAAAAGTTCCTAAATTTGTTAATCTTCTCTGATTATATTTTGACTGATTAATCAATTGATGATTAAACTTTTCAAGTTCTTCACTTTTTAAATCTAAATAATGATCCAATAAAAGAAATTCTTTCAGCCTTTTTTGCTCATCTGCTGTCATAAAATGCACGGTACTCTGATCAATTAATAAGTAACGCTTAATTCGTCGTGCACCTGTATTTTGCATACCACGCCAGTTTTTAAAAGTGTCTGTAATTAATTTATTAGTTGGAATCGTTGTTAAAGTTTTATCCCAATTCTGAACAGTCACCGTATGTAGTGAAATATCAATAACATCTCCATCTGCATTTAAAGATGGCATTTCAATCCAATCCCCTACTCGAACCATATTATAGGATGCAATTTGAACTGAAGCGACCAAGGATAAAATCGTATTTTGAAAAACTAACATTAATACCGCAGCCATTGCCCCAAAACCGGCAAGCAACGTAAAAACATCTTTTTTTAAGAATGTTCCAATAACCATTAATCCACAAATAACAAAAACAACCAATTTTATTAATTGAAGATACCCTTTAATTGGTTTATCTTTTGAATGTGGATTTCTTTGATAAATGAAATTAAAAATATTTAAAAATTCTGCAATAGCCAAAGCAATGGTTAGAAAAATAAAAGCTTGTGCGCCCATCTGTATAAAACTTTCAGCTTTATCGGACAAATGTGGAACCGTCACAATACCATTCATAATAATAATAGCAGGAACAATATTCGAAATACGTCGAATCACGCTATATTGTGAAATAAAGTTGCTATTCTCACCTGAAATTTTAGAAACAAGTTTACGAATTCCTTTAACAACAAATTGTTTTGCAATAAAAGTTGCTATACCCGCTACTATAATTAGAATACTGAGTGATGTTAGCATCTCCAACCAAGGATATTGATCAGACCACTCTTGAAGACTTTGAATAAAGTTTAAATATTGCAAAATGTACTCTCTCTACGACTATACTTTCTATATTTCAATTGATAAGTTAAAAACTTATACAGTATAAATTTAGTTAAACATGAAATATTTAGGATATTAGGCATTATTAAAAATAACAACTAATGTTGAGATAAGTTGCCTTTTAACAGCTGTATTACATAAAGATTTTAAAATAATACTCTCCTAATTTAAGCAGAACTCAATTGACAACTTGGATATACGGACGACCTAATTCTGTAGATTTATTCAATATGGCTCTACCTAAATATCGGAGTAGATTTAACTTCGACCGTCTTCACATTGTGGTTATAACCACTATGGTATTTCGGAATCAAACTAGATAATAGAGGTCAATCTCACCGAAGGTAGCTTGCTCTAATGTGCAATAAACTAGCTTCTATGATTTTTTTAAATTTGATTCGAGACAAATATTAAAGTAATAGAAAATAACTTAGACCAGTATTTACACTTCAATATTGTACGAGGTATAGCGAGAGATCGGCTTGGTTATTGGATTTTACTCTTTCACTTTTTTATACAGTAAATATCACTCTCTAGTCATACAAATAATAACTTTTATTATCTATTGCAATCTATAACAAAATTATATATTTACTTACTAGACTAACTCATTATGATTTTAAATGTAAGCGTCCGCTGAACCCCATGCCTATTTTTTAATTCGGTTCAGGTTTCCAGCGGTGTGGTAGCAATTCTTCAATCTGAGTCACTTTATGTGTCGGCAATCTTTTCAGCACATCACTTAAATAGGCATACGGATCCAGCCCATTCAGCTTTGCTGACTGGATTAATGTCATAATATTGGCTGCTCGCTGACCGCTGCGCAGCGAACCTGCAAATAACCAGTTCTTACGTCCCAACGCCCAGGGGCGCATCTGGTTTTCCACCCAGTTATTGCAAATCGGTAGATTGCCATCATCCAGATAGCGGCTTAAAGCTGGCCAACGCTTCAGAGTGTAATTGATCGCCTTGGCGGTTGGAGAACTCGATGGCACAGTCAGTTGATGTTGGTTGAGCCATTCATACAGTTGTTGCATCACCGGTTGACTATGCTGTTGTCGGTATTCGCGGCGCTGTTCTGCTGTACCATCGGTCTTTTTCCTGAGTTCTGCTTCTATCGCATACAGTTTCTGAATCAGCACTAATGCCTGTTCAGCGATCTGACTTTTCCCGGTCACATGCAGTTCATGAAATTTACGACGTGCATGTGCCATGCAGCCCACCTCAATGACATCGCCTGATTTAAAGCGTGCTTTATAACCGCTGTAATCATCACAGACCAGATGGCCCTGCCAGCCATTCAGGAACTCTTCTGCATGCTGACCTGAACGACTATCCTGAAAGTCATAGATCACGGCTTGAACTGGATTGTACTGTGTAGTGGCATAGGCCCAGACATAACCTTTCTTCGGTTTTTTATCATTCTCACCCATCCGCATGATGGTGACTGGTGTTTCATCTGCATGCAGCACCCGCTGTTGCAGCACCACCTGTTTTAAGGCATTGGCCAGAGGTTCCAGTTCCACACCGCAGCGACCAATCCAGTCAGATAAAGTAGATCTGGACAGATCAATGCCCGCCCGCTGATAGATCAGGCGCTGACGGTACAGCGGCAAATGATCAGCGTATTTCGAGACCAGCACATGGCTGAGCAGTTCAGGTGAAGCAATGCCTTTATCAATCACATAGGCGGGCATCGCTTGCTGAGTCAGGGTGTCACACTGATCACAGACCCATTTGCCACGCACATGCTGTTCCTTATAGAACTGTGCCGGTCTGAAATGCAGTTTTTCACTGATATCTTCGCCGATACGACGGAGTTGGCAGCCACAAGCACATTGGGTTGATGTTGGTTCATGCTCAATACGAATGGTGTGTAGATGATCGGGCAGCAGTCGACGTTTAGGTTTATTTGCTTTGGCTTTGTGTGTCGCTGCATCGGTTTTATCTGCATTCAGCCGCTCCAGTTCCAGATCGACTGCTGTGATATCTTCTTCGACCGCCTCATCCCACAGATGGATTTGTTTTGCGGTGAGATGTTCGTTTTTACTACCGAATTTGTGCTGTTTAAACAGCGCCAGTTCATGCTCGTATTTTTGATTGAGAATAGAAAGATGTTGAACTTTGGCATCCAATTGCTGGTTTGATTTTTCTAATTCTTGATTTGATTGTGCCAGAGACTGATGCTGCATTGCCAACTGTCTGGTAAATTCCAGCAGTTGTTCATGGGTCAGTTGGCTTAAGTCTGGCAGCGTATTCATGACCGCAGTATGCCTGAGGTCATGACGCAGAGGAAATAGAACGTTTGGAGAATAGCAGAATGGACCAGCCTGGTTTAAAGCATCGTCACCACCTGCTGTCGTCCAATGCGCTGCCAGGGCAAACCCTGGATCAGTGCTTGTAACTGTTCCGGACTGATCGCCATGCTTTCACCCTGGTGAACCTGCGCCCAGTGGAATTTTCCCTGTTCCAGCCGCCGGGCACACAGCCAGATGCCCAGTCCATCATGTACCAGCACTTTCATGCGATGGCCACGTTTATTACAGAACAGGTAAGCACAATGCGGTTTAATGTAGCCAAAGGCTTTCATGATCTGCGCCATAGCCGTATCCATACCCGCACGCATGTCCATCGGCTGGGTAGAGAGCCAGATTTCATCGATACGGATCATTTGATCAAGCCCTGAAGTAAAAGCAGCAACTCCTTGGCCGATTCCACTGGCCATTCGATTTCGATCACCTGATCTCTTGCAGAACATTGTTTCTGATGCAGTGGAATTCTGATATGAGCGACAGTATTCTTCTCCGGAACAGATAGCGGAGGTGCGTCTTGTTTGGCTGGAGTCGGGTGAAGCATGACCGGAAGAAAGTCAGTCTGTGGACTAGATGGGGTTGTTAATGCAGGGGGTATTGATCTGGATTGACGAATCCATTTATGCAACAGATTGGCATTGATCTGATGTTGCATTGCGACCTTGGCCACTGATGTATCTGGCTGCTGGCATTGCTGAATAAGTTGATGTTTAAATTCAGCCGTGAAGGTTCGACGAGGCTTTT
>NZ_JCAKNA010000058.1:0-4253 GCF_059515885.1 Acinetobacter sp. FY683
CGCGACTCATGAGTGCTCGGTTATATGCGGGCCAATTGGTTGTGCGGTAGATTTTGTGTGTAGGCTTCTTCATTTGAAAATTATATCGCTAAAAAAGCCTTTACAGATAGGTTTGTGCAACAAAGCCGAATAGAGATATAAGTTTTTGATTTTAAATATTTTAAAATAAAACTCAACAATTATCAGTAATATTATATAAATAGCTTTTCTTATAAGGTAAGTAAAAAAATAGCAAAAACAACACAATATAAACTAGGCTTATTTAATGATAATATTAAGTTTATTTCATCTTTACGTTTAAGAACTAGCTAGTGCTTATGAAAAAAAACGAGTTAGAAAATTTAATTAAATCTGAATTTAATACTTTACCAAAAATTTTGCAGAAAATTGCAAAATTTGTTGTAGATAATCCTAATATTGTGGCAATCGAGTCTATGCGAGGTATCGCTAAGCTTGCCGATGTTCAGCCTGCTTCAATAGTTAGATTTATTAAACGTTTTAACTTCGAAAGTTATGATGAGTTCAAAAATATTTTTATTCAAGATTTATTGAATCAAGACAATGAAAAAGTCAAAAAGCCAGATTCCTTAATTCATATCAACAATGATACACATGACAAAATAATTGAAGATCTATTCAACCATGATATTCAGAATATTAAAAACACTTACACTATAGCTCAAGCTCAAGCATTACATGATATAGCTAAGCAGCTGAATTTATCTAAAAAGATATATATTTTAGGACTCCGAAGTTTATTTAGTGCGGCACATTATTTTAATTATATATGTCGGCTTTTTACTCAAAACACTAACCTAGTAAATGGTATTGGAGGTGCCTTTGCAGATGACTTACGTTTTATAGATAACGAGGATGCCCTTGTTCTCTATAGTTATTACCCTTATACAAAAGATTCAATTTTAGCTGCAAAATTTGCTAAAGAGAGACAAGCTAAAATAATTCTCATTACAGATAGTAGCCTCTCTCCACTCGCAGACTATGCTGATCACATTATCGTAGCCCCAAATACTTCTTCATTCTTATTACCATCTGTAGTTTCTGCCATTAGTACTTCGCAAGTTATTGCAGCACTATATTTTCTTCAAAATAAAGAAAAAAGTCGGTCCAGCTTACAAGCATCACAGGAACAACTTAGAAATTTTAATGTATATATCATGGAATGAAACTTGTTATGAAAAATACATATATACCCAAAATAAATTAAAAGATACAAATGTTGTTTTTTAAATTAAAATAATGTTTATTTTTCAGATAAACATTAATGAATACAAAATTAATTCTAATTCTAGCTATTATTGCCGGTATATGTACCGGCAGTAATTACTATAATCAACCTTTAATTTCAACAATTGCAAGTTCATTTCAAATATCAGAATATCAGTCATCCTATGTTATTGTTTTATCACAAATTACTTATGCAGTTGGCCTGATATTCATTGCACCACTTGCTGATGTAATAAATACTAAAAAATTAACGCTTATATTGATGTTACTTACTTGTGTAGGATTAATTGTATGTGGGCTTTCTAATAATATTTATATCTTATTTTTCGCAACCTTACTTATAGGACTGTTCAGTGTTGTATCTCAAATGATGATGGCAATATCTACAAGTATTGTTTCTGCTGGTGATGCCGGGAAAGCGGTTGGGATGATTGTAAGTGGTCTACTTTGTGGAGCGCTTTTAGCTAGGACGTTGTCTGGATTAAGTTCCTTCTATTTTGACTGGAGATTTATTTACTTAGCCAGTGGCTTATTACTCTTTATTATTACAATTTCAATTTATAAAAAATTGCCAACTTCTTCAACACTCACAAATTATCAAAAGATTTATTTACAAAGAATTTTAAATGTTCCTAGACTGCTTATTAAATATCCTATTTTAAGAAATAGAGCTCTTATAGGGGCCCTAACTTTTTTAAGCATGAGTATGGTTTTTTCAACAATGTCTATTATGCTTTCGAAGTCACCTTTCTATTTTAATGATTTTCAAATAGGAATATTAGGTTTAATTGGCTTTATAGGAGTTCTTTTTTCAAATTTTGCAGGTAAAGCAAATGACAATGGACATGCCCATACTGTATCAATTATTGCTTCGTTCATAACCATAATATCTTGGATCTTTATATTTTTTGTTTATCAATCAATTGCCATTTATATTGTAGGCTTAGTATTAATGTATGGAGCCTTCTCAGTATTGCATACTACGAATCAAAATTTAGTATACAAAATTGACCCAAGTATTAAATCACAATTGAATGGCATCTATATGACTATATATTTTTCAGGTGCTGCTCTGGGAAGTTATGTTGGTGTTAAATTACTGTCCAATTATGATTGGTCGACTTTAAGCTGTATAGGCATCTTTATAAGTTCAATAATTCTCTTCATATGTTTTATTGAGTATAAACTTTCATTAAAGCAAAAAATTAAGCAACAATTTTAAAAAAAGCATAAGAAAAGCATATAAGATGTACATCTTATATGCTTTTCAAGGCAATTATTTAAGGAATATTAAAACTTTTTAGACATCTATTCAGTATGAATGTCACTAGTTACACACGTTTGTACCTTGAGGAAATATTAAATTTTCCATATCAAATACACTAGCAATTTGCTCATTTGTAAGGATATTTTCATCAGTTAATATTTTAAAAATTGACTCTTCTCTTACTTGTGAGAGCTTTGCTATTTGACACGTTTTTTCGTAACCGAGCAAAGGATTTAGTGCTGTTACAATACCAGCAGACTTATATAATAACTCACTACAGCGTTCTTTATTTGCAGTAATGCCTTTGATGCAGTCATTAGTAAGCGAATCAAATGCAACCATTAATAAATTTATATTCTCGAAAAGTTTGAAAATAATTAAAGGTTCCATAACATTTAATTGTAGTTGCCCAGCTTCACTTGCGAATGCAATCGTAAGATCATTCCCAATTACTTGAAAACATATTTGATTCACATATTCAGGAATAACTGGATTTACTTTTCCAGGCATAATAGAACTACCTGGCTGTTTTGCTGGCAAGTTAATTTCGCAAATACCTGTGCGAGGGCCACTTGAAAGTAAACGTAAGTCATTACAAATTTTTGATAATTTTAAAGACGTACGTTTAAGTATTCCTGATAAGAGCACAAAATCACTCGTATCTGATGTTGCCTCAATTAAATTTGGAGCTGAGTGAAAAGAAAAATCAGTAAGAGTATTTAATTCTTCAATTACATGTTGTCTATATGATTGAGTAGTATTTATACCTGTCCCAATTGCTGTTCCTCCGAGATTGATATAAGGAATATGTTCATAAACAGTAGAGAGATATAGCTTCATATCCTTTTCCAAAGAGTCAGCAAATGCTTGAAATTCTTGGCCGAGGGACATAGGTACAGCATCTTGTAATTGGGTTCTTCCCATTTTAATAATGTTTTTAAAGTTAATGGCTTTCTCTTTTAGAGCATGAATCAGCTGAGATGCAGATTTTTCGTATTGTTGAACTGACAAAAGCACTGCTAAGCGTAAAGCTGTAGGGTATACATCATTCGTAGATTGAGACATATTTACATCATTATTAGGATGCAAATAGCTATACTCTCCCTTACGATATCCTAAATATTCAAGACCAATATTAGCAACTACTTCATTAATATTCATATTTGTAGAAGTACCAGCTCCTCCTTGAATCATATCTATTAGAAAATAATTATTGAATTTTCCTTCTACAATACAATTACAAGCATATTCAATCGCATCATATTTTTTTTCATCCAAATTTCCTGCTCTAAAGTTAGCTTTTGCACATGCTAATTTTATTAAAGCAAGGGATTTAATTAATAAAGGAAAGTCATTCAGCTTATATTTTGTTGCTGAAAAATTATTAATCGCCCTAGCTGTCTGGATTCCATAATAGATATCATCACTAATCTTCATTTCACCCAAAAAGTCTTTCTCTAACCTAATATGGTTTTGTTGCACAAACCTATCTGTAAAGGGTTTTTCAGCGATATAATTTTCAAATGAAGAAGCCTACACACAAAATCTACCACACAACCAATTGGCCCGCATATAACCGAGCACTCATGAGTCGCGGAAATATTGCCATTTGGTTTGATCCTGCTACGCAATGGTATGCGCCATCAAAAGGCAAACAAGGGCGAAATCAAACCTACTCCGACGCAGCCATCCAATGCTGCTTAATGATTAAATCCTTATTCCGTCTGTCTTTACGTATGGT
>NZ_JCAKNA010000059.1:0-1261 GCF_059515885.1 Acinetobacter sp. FY683
ACCATACGTAAAGACAGACGGAATAAGGATTTAATCATTAAGCAGCATTGGATGGCTGCGTCGGAGTAGGTTTGATTTCGCCCTTGTTTGCCTTTTGATGGCGCATACCATTGCGTAGCAGGATCAAACCAAATGGCAATATTTCCGCGACTCATGAGTGCTCGGTTATATGCGGGCCAATTGGTTGTGYGGTAGATTTTGTGTGTAGGCTTCTTCATTTGAAAATTATATCGCTGAAAAACCCTTTACAGATAGGTTTGTGCAACAAAACCCTATCCAGGTGGAAAAAATTCAACAGGTTTTGAATCAGGGATAAATTTAAGCACAAAATTGTCAGAACGTAACGATCGAGTAAATATCAGTTTGATGACATATCTTGACGATGTTCTATATGCAAACCAAGGGGATACGTATATGACATTGGGTTATAACTATCCACTGAATGATAAATGGAATATTGATTTGACGGGAGGTTTTTCATATTTCAATAATGAAGGAGAATATGAAGGTGATTTATTTTTAAATACAAAAAAAGATTTTGTATTTAGACATATAACAGCCAAATTAAACCGTAAGTTAAATGAAAGTACAAACGCATGGATGCAATATATTGTGGGTGGTGAAAATCGTAGTGGTATTGATCAGAAAAATATGGTTGTTGCTGGTGTAAAATATAATTTTTAAGTTTCTATTTAATCCTATTCCAAAAAGAGTAATCTTGATTACTCTTTTTTTTGCATATAATTATATACATTTTTATATTCCAATTTGGGGCGGGTAAAGTAAATAATGTTTTTGATAAATAATCATTAATCATAAAGTCTGGTAACCAAGCTATATATTCATCATTATTTAAGATAAATTCCAAAATATTGTGAGCAATATCTGTTTCATAGCTTATATGATGATTTGGCTTTGTTGCACAAAGATTTGAAATGCAAAGCGCACCTAATTGAGCCAAATTTAAGGCGTAACTTGGGTAAGTGGTCGACCTAATTCCGTAAATCTGTTAAGGACTGCTACACGTGCATGGATCTCATTCACTTGGCTATCAAAACTCCTTGCACTGAGTTTATCTCCTAATAATTTGATGCAATGCATCTTAGTTTCAACCAAACTTCGCCGATGATAGCCTGACCATTTTTTCCATAGTGTCCTGCCTAAACGTTTAATTGTTCGAAGTAATTCATTTCGCTCTAGCGAGCTACTCTTTGTATCTTTCCATGGTTTCGCATTTTTTCTAGGTGGAATCACCGCATGC